>NZ_JBSGBF010000071.1:0-43367 GCF_053601115.1 Streptomyces sp. NPDC004788 | reverse complement strand
GGGCCGCAGCGGGCCGCCGTCGCGATGCTGTGCCGGGAGGCGCCGCCGGCGGACGGCGGCTGGGACCCGATCGCGCTGCGGCTCGGGATCGCCGGGATCCTGCGGGCGCTGACCGCGCGCGGGCCCGCGCTGCTCGTCGTCGACGGGGTGCAGCACATCGACGCGGACAGCGCCGATCTGCTCCGGTTCGCCCTGCACCTGGCGCCGCCCGCGCTGCGGGTCGTCGCCGTCGAGACCCCCGAGGTGTACGGGACCTCGCACGACACCGGGTACGGCGGCGCGGACGCGCACGACAGCCGGCTGTGGGTGCCGTCCGAGGCGGACGTGCTGCTCGTGCCGCCGCTGCACGCCGACGAGATCGCCGAACTGCTCATCCACCACCGGCTGCCGTCCCGGATGGCCGGCCGCATCCACAAGGCGAGCGGCGGCAATCCGCGGCTCGCGCTCGCCGTCGGGCGCTCGCTCGCCGACGCCCGCACCCCGGTGCACCACGCCGAGGCGCTGACCCTGTCCGGGCGGGCCCGGGACCTGGCACGGCAGTTGCTCGGCGCCGCGCCGTCCGACGTGCGGCAGACGCTGCTGCTCGCGGCGCTCGCGCTGCGGCCGACGGCGGCCCTGGTGCGGCGCGCCGGTCGGCCGAACGCGGAGGCGGACCTGGCGGTGGCCGAGCGGGCGGGTCTGGTGTCGCTCGCCGAGGACGGCACGGTCGCGTTCACGGCTGGGCTGCTGCCGTCCACGCTGGTGCACGACGCCTGCTGGGCCGAACGCAGCGCGGGGCACGCGGCGTTGGCGGAGGTCGTGGACGACGAGGTGGAGGCGGTACGGCACCGGGCGCTCGCCACCGACGCGCCGCAGGAGGAGCTGGCGGCGGAGGTCGCCGCGGCGGCGGACCTCGCCCGGCGGCGCGGCAACAGCGCGCTCGCGGCCGAACTCGCCCTGCTCGCCGCCGAGTCGACGCCCGGCGCGCACGGCCGGCGGCGGATCGCCCGCCTGGTGGACGCCGCCGAGGAGGCGGCCCGGGCGGCCCGGGCCGACCTCGCGATGCGGGCCGCGACGGATCTGCTGGCCCGGGACGCGGCGCCGGCGGACCGGGTACGGGCCAGGCTCGCCGTCCTGGACACGGCGGGGCAGGGCCTGACGGGGCTCGACGAGATGTACGTGCACGCCATGGAGGACTCCGAGGGCGACACGGCGCTGCGGGCCGCCGTCCAGCTCCGGCTGGCCGTCAAGTACGTGCTCGCGGACGGCGATCCGGTGCGTTCGCGGGCCGCGGCGATGGAGTCGGCGCAACTGGCCGCGTCGATCGGCGATCCCCGTACGGCCGCGCAGGCCATGACCGTACAGGCGCGGATGGAGCGGGCGCTCGGCACGCCCGACGCGGAGGCGGTGCTCGCGCAGGCGCGGGCCCTGGAGATGGCCGAGCGGCCGGCCGGGGTCCGCAACACCGCGCAGATCCTGACGATCCGTCACGCGCTGTTCGACGGACGGCTCGTGGACGCGCGGGCGGAGCTGAACGCACTGCTCCCGCTGGTGCAGCGGCGCGGTTCGGTGGAGGACTCCATCGAACTGCTCAGCACGCTCGCGGAGATCGAGTCGCGGATGGGCCCGTGCGGTGCGTCGCTCGCCCACGCCGGGCAGGCGCTCGCGCTGACCCTGGAGGCGGGGCTCTCCCCCGGGCCGGCCTGGTACTCGCTCGCGCTCGCCGAGACGGCCGGCGGCAGCTTCGCCCGGGCGGCCAGCTACGCCCGGCGCAGCGTGCAGGCGTCGGAGGAGGAGGGCGACCGGGTCTTCCTGTCACGCAGTCTGTACGCGCTCGGGCGGGTGCAGCTGATCAACGGGGACGTCGCCGCGGCCCTGGAGACGCTGCGCCGGGTCGAGGCCAACGAGCGGGCGCAGTCGACGGTGGACCCGTCGATGCTGCGCTGGCACGAGGAGCTGGCCGAGGCGCTGCTCGCGCACGACGAGGTGGACGAGGCCGTGGCGGTGCTCGCGGCGGTGCGGTCGGTGGGCGAGCGGCTCGGGCGGCCCCGGGTGCTGCTCGGCATCGACCGGGCGTACGCGCTGTGTCTGGCGGCGGAGGGCCGTACGGACGAGGCGGCGGAGCTGCTCGCGGGCACGGCGAGCCGGTTCGCGGACGCGGAGCTGCCGCTCGAACAGGGCCGGGCGCTGATCGCGCTCGCCCGGGTGGAGCGGCGGCGGCGCCGGCGCTCGGCGGCGCAGGCGGCGCTGCAGTCGGCCACGGCGCTGTTCGAGCGCGCCGGGGCGGTGCCGTGGCTCGCGCTGACGAGCGAGGCACCGGCGGGCCCGGCGGTCGAGGGCGGCCCGGTGCGTGAGGAGACGCCGCCCGGCCTCGCCTCGCTGACGGAGGCCGAGCTGCGGCTCGCGCGCCTGGTCGGGCAGGGCGCCAGCAACCAGGAGGCGGCGGCCAAGCTGTACCTGAGCGTGAAGACCGTCGAGGCCCGGTTGACCCGGATCTACCAGAAGCTGGACGTGCGCTCCCGCGCCCAGCTCGCGACCGCGCTGCGACCGTGACCGTCTCCGCCCGGACCTGACCGCCCGCCCGGCCCTGACCGCCCGCCCGGCCCTGACCGTCCACGCGGACCTGACCGCCCGCCCGGACCTGACCGCCCGCGCGGCCCTGACCGCCCGCCCGGCTCAGACCGTGAACGGACGCTGGCTCAGGAAGGCGTTCGAGGGCGCGCCCGTCGTGTAGAGGTTCGGGCTCTGGGTGGGCGGCAGGCGCCGCTGGATCGCCTGGTGGAAGGTGCGGTAGTCGCCGCGGAAGGTGCCGTCGTTCCAGACGGCGAGCAGCGCCTCGGTGAAGGCGCCGTTGACCCTGCCGTCGGCGGCGACCTGGTTGTCCTGGCAGGCCGACACGAGGATCACCGGCGGGCCCTGTCCGTCGCCCCGGACGGTGGCCGCCTTGGCGAGGGTGCGCTGCAGGTCGTCGTAGAAGTCGCGGTCCCGCTCGTACAGCTCGGCCTGCTTCGGCTCGGGTACGTAGCGGCCGGGTTCCTCTCCGCCGCCCGGCAGTTCGATGCTGCTGCCGCTGTGGCAGCAGTCGAGGAAGGTGACGATCCGTACGCCGTCGTCGAAGCGCAGGAACTCCTGGTGGAGCTCGTCGTCGATGAACTGGCGGTCGAAGAAGACCAGGGTCTCGTCGAGGCGGTCGGGTTCGGCGTCGGATCCGGCGACGTCGGGGACCTGGCCGCCGTGGCCCGAGTAGGTGAAGAGCAGGATGTCGCCGGCCGCGAGCCGTTCGGCCGCCGCGCGCAGGGCGGCGGTGACGCGGTCGACGGTGCCCTCGCGGGTGAGCAGCACGGTCTCCGTGAAGCCGCTCGCGCGGGCGATCCTGGCCATGTCGCGGGCGTCGTTCTCACAGGCCACGAGTGTGCCGTCCCAGCCGCCGTAGCGGTCCGGGTCGACGTTGTTGAGCCCGATGTGCAGGGAGATTCCGGTGGGCATGGTGCCTCCTTGGCCGGAGCGGAGGGGCACCGGGGGCCTCGTCTGTTCGAGTGGCCTGCGGGTCCGGTGCCGTGGGCAGCCCTCCCCCGCGCGGTACTTACATCGTATGAACACCAGCGACTCCCGGCGCGGTCAGCCGGCCGCTCCCGCCCCGCCCGGCCCGCACGGCCGGCCCGCCGCTCCCGGCCAGCCCGCCGCGCACGGTCAGCCGGGTCACGGCCAGTTCGACGACCGTGCCGGCTACGACGAGACCTTCCTCGGCCCGGCGGTGCCGCTCGCGCTGCCCGCGCGCGCCGCGGTGCAGACGGTGATCCTGCCGTACACGCACTTCACCGTCGTCTTCCGCCCCGACCGGCGGTTGGCCGCGTCGACCGCCGTCTGCATCGAGGGCGGCCAGCTCCTTGAGGACGTGCCGCGCGACGACGTGTGGGCGTACGACCCGCGGCTGCCGCGCGAGCAGCAGGCGGGCGAGGACATCTACCGCGACAACCGGCTGGACCGCGGCCATCTGGTGCGCCGGCTCGATCCGGTCTGGGGCGCGGCGGCGGTGGCCGGCACGGCGAACACGGACACCTTCCACTTCACCAACGCGGCGCCGCAGATGGACGTGTTCAACCAGGGCAAGGAGCTGTGGCAGGGCCTGGAGAACTACCTCCTGGAGCACGCGGCCCAGTTCGACCGCAAGCTCGTGGTGCTGACCGGGCCGGTCCTGCACGACTCCGACCCGCCGTACCGGGGCATCCAGGTGCCGCTGCGGTTCTGGAAGGTGGTCGCGTTCATGCAGGACGGGGCGCTGGCGGCGACGGCGTACGTCCTCGACCAGAGCCCGGACCTCAGCCGGGACGCCGACCGGGCCTTCGCCGGGGCGAAGGCGGGCGACCCGCCGCCGCTCGGGCCGTTCCGCACGTACCAGGTGCCGGTCTCGGACGTCGCCGAGATCACGGAGCTGGAGTTCGGGCCGCTGCCGGACGTGGACCTGATGCCGCCGATGCGGGCGCCGGAGGAGCGGTGGCGGCGTCTGGAGTCGTACGAGGACATCCTGATGATGGACTGAGCGCCGGCCTCCCCGCGGGCCCGGCAGCGATTGCGGCGGCCTCCCGGCGGCGGGACGATGACAGCAGCGAGCAGGTGTCCCTCCAGCACAGGGACACCGGGCAGGTGCGTCATGCCTCTCACCGAGACGGAGTGGGGCCTCGTCACCAGCTGGGTGCGGGACCATCTTCTCGACGATCCGGATCCACGGACGCGGCTGCAGCGCACGGCGCTGACCACCGACTTCGTGGCCGATCTGCCGCTCACCCCGGACCGGGACGTCAACGCGCGGATGATCGTGGGCGCGGCCCGGCGGGATCTGGAGCACCAGCGGCGGCTGCTCGACGCCCTGGCGCGGCTCGGCACCCTCGACCACCTCGACGAGACGGACGCGGTGGGGCGGGGCACGGAGGTGCGGGCGCTGCTCGGGCGGGTGCGCGAGGACGAGGAGGTGCTGCACTCGGAGGCGGACCCGTTCGAGTCGGTGGTGCTGCGGCACGGCACGGAGGTCTTCATCGACCGGGCGGAGCTGCGCGGGACGCTGCGCCGATTCGTGGCGGACCCGGAGCTGTCGGTCCTGGTGGTGGACGGCGAGCCGGACAGCGGCCGCTCGTACACCTACCGCCTGATCCGGCATCTGGGGCCGCACTGCGGCTTCCGTCCGGTACGGGTCACGCTGTCGCGGACGTCGACGGCGGCGCGGCTCGTGCGGCGGCTCGCGGAGTTCGTGTCGCCCCCGGACGACGCCGACCGGATCCCGTTGAACCCGACACGGTTGAACGATCCACTGCCGTCGATCGACGACGCCGTGCACCGGATCGTCAGCCGGGCCACCGCCGCCGAGGACAGCTTCTGGCTGGTGCTCGACGAGTGCGACGCGCTCGACCCGAACTCGGACGTCTGGGACTGCATCGGCAAGCTGGCGCTCGCGATCTACGAGCACACGCCGGTACGGCAGGAGACCGTGCCGCGGCTCGTGCTGCTCGGCTACTCGACGACGCTGCACCAACTCCCGTACGACATACGGAACAACGAGTGCCGGGACACGGCGAAGGCGGTCGGCCCGAACGAACTCCGCGACTTCTTCACGCGGTTCTTCCGCGAGGCGCCCACCGCACCCGGCGGCCCGCCCGCCGGGGAGCCGCCGCCGGAGCTCGTGGAGTCGACGGTCGCCGAGGTGCTGCGGGCGGCGGAGGCGGCCGATCCCGCGGACAGCTACATGCGCCGGGTGTGCACGGCGGTCGAGGAGGCGGTACGGCTCCGGCTCGGCCGGTCCCCGAGCGCGGGCGTCCGCGCGCGCGAGGACTTCACCGGCGTGCTGCACACCACGCTCGGCACCCCGACCCCGCAGGCCGTCTCCGAGCCGCACGGGCTGCGCCGCGCCTACCGCGAAGTCGCTTGCCTGCTCGCCGAGTTCGACCCGGCGCAGCTGCGGCTGCCGGGTGAGCGGATGCCGACCGGGCGCGCGGTCCTGGAGCTCGTCGACGACTGCACGGCGCTCGCCGCCCCGCAGCGCTCGGTGCGCTGGGTGCTCACCCCGGAGGTGCGGGAGACGGCCCTGGCGGGCCTCGCGGGCCCCGACGCGGCCCGGACCGCGCTCCTCGCGAACGCCGACACGCTGCCCGGCGGCCCCGGCGTCGAGCGGTCCGCGCTCGCGCTGCTCTCGGGCGTCCCGCCCGATCTGGCGGAGGCGGGCGTGGAGGAGCTCTCGGACACCCTCCAGGCCGTGCTCTGGCTCTCCCGGGTGCCCGGCACGGCCGGTCTGCTGCCCGCCGTCGAGGACGTCCAACAGCGCCTGGAGCGGGCCCGGTTGCTCCAGCCGCTGCGCCGCCTGGCCGGGACCGCCTTCCTCGGCCGGGGCCGCGAACTCGACGCGCTGCGCACGTACATCGCGCTG
The DNA here is from genome assembly GCF_053601115.1 of Streptomyces sp. NPDC004788. Lineage (NCBI taxonomy): Bacteria > Bacillati > Actinomycetota > Actinomycetes > Kitasatosporales > Streptomycetaceae > Streptomyces > Streptomyces sp. NPDC004788. The sequence continues at coordinate 36,973 of NZ_JBSGBF010000071.1, read as the reverse complement.
CCGGCCGAGCCCGCCGAGCCGCCCGTGCTGCTGCACGGCATCGGCGGCATCGGAAAGAGCACCCTGCTGGCCCGCTTCCTCCTGGACGGGCTGCGCGAGGCGGCGCCGGACGGATTCCCCTTCGCGTACATCGACTTCGAGCGCCCGACGCTGTCCATCCACGAACCGGCCTCGGTGATCGCCGAGTCGGCCCGGCAGCTCGGGATCCAGTATCCGGCCCACCGGGAGGCCTTCGACTCGCTCGCCGAACGCTGCGGCGAGACCACCTCCGTGCAGCGCGGCGAACTGGAGGAGCTCGACGAGCTGTCCCGGCTGTCCTCGACCCGGGCCACCTACGGGCGGGACTTCTCGGCCGGTTTCCACGCCCGCGCCAGCGCCCTCGAACAGGACCTCGCCCACGAGCTCGCGACACTCGTCGCGGGCGCGGTCGCCACCCCGCCGGGCACGATGGACCCGCCGTTCGTGATCGCGGTCGACTCCTTCGAGGAGGCGCAGTACCGGGGCTCGCCGCTCATCTCCCGGATGTGGGCGGTGTGGACGGCGCTGCGCGCCGCCTATCCGCGGCTGCGGTTCGTGGTCGCCGGGCGCGCGCCGATCGACCACCCGGCCAAGGTGCTCGCCCCGCGCACCATGAAGCTGGAGGAGCTCGACGAGCCGGCGTCGGTGGCGCTGCTCATGGAGTGCGGCGTCGACGACGAGTCGGTGGCGCGCACCCTGTACGAGCAGGTCGGCGGCCATCCGCTGAGCCTGAAGCTCGCCGCGCGCACCGCGATGTCCCTCGGCGAGGAGGCCGACTCGCTCGGTGAGCTGCTCGCGAGCCTGCGCTCGCAGCGGCGGCTGCACAACAGCGTCGACCAGATGCTGATCCAGGGCACGCTGTACGACCGGATCCTCAAGCACATCGCCGACCCGGACGTGCGCGCGCTGGTCCTGGCGGGGCTCGCGCTGCGGTTCATCACCCCCGACCTGGTGCGCGAGGTCCTCGCCGGGCCGGCCGGGCTCGTGGTGTCGTCGTCCGCCGAGGCGGGCCGCCTCTTCGGTCTGCTCACCTCCCGCCTCGACCTGATGGAGTCGGCGGGACCGGGGGCGATCCGGCACCGGCCGGACCTCCGCTCGATCATGCTGCGGCTGTCGGACGGGGCGCGCACCGACCTGATGCGGGCGGTCGACACCCGGGCGGTCGCCTACTACGCGGCCCGCGACACCGTCCCCGACCGGGCCGAGGAGATCTACCACCGACTGCGGCTCGGCGAGAACCCCCGTACGGTGGAGGCCCGTTGGCGCTCCGGCGTGGAGCAGCACCTGGCGGGCGCGGAGCGGGACATGCCGGCGCGGTCGGCCGCCTTCCTGCTCAGCCGGATCGGCGGGCACGTACCCGACTCGATCATGGCCGAGGCCGACCAGCAGGACTGGGAGCGGATCGCCGCGCGCGAGGTCGAGGACCTGCTCACCCAGGGCTATCTGGACGCCGCCGGGCAGCGGCTCGCCGAGCGGCAGCCGTGGACGCCGTGCAGCCGACTGCACGGGCTGCTCGTGGAGTACCTGGCCCGGTCCGGACGGGCCGAGGACGCCCGGGAGACCTGTGAGCGGGCCGTCGACCGGGCGGAGGAGGCGGGCTGCGCGGAGACCCGGCTCGAACTGCTGCAGCTGTCGGCGCGGCTCGCGCAGGACGCGGGCGACTTCGCCGACGCCGACCGGGACCTGCGGGAGGCGGAGGGCGTGGCGGCCGGCCTGCGGCTGCCGTACGAGTCGATCGGCGTCCTGGTGGCCCGCTCCCGGCTCGCGGAGGCCGCGAACGCGGACTCGGCGGAGGCGGACGCCCGGCTCGCCAGCCGGCTGCGCGGACTCGACGACGAGACGCTGGCCGCGCAGCCGGCCCTGGCCCGGGCGGCGGCCGCCTCGGCCTGCCGCGCGGACCCGCCGGCCCTGGCCCGGACCCTGCGCCTGGTGGGCCTGCCGGACGAGGACGAGGCGGTGATAACGGCGCTGACCCGGTGGATCGGGACCGCGATGGACGACGAGCCGCGGCTGCGCGAGCCGCTGACCCGGATCCTGCAGGCGGCGGCCGCGGGCGCGCAGGGGCCGGGGGCCGGGACTCCGGCGGCGCCGGGCGGGCCGGTCTGGACGGGCCCGGCGGGGGCCGCGGCGGGCGGCGGACCCGTGCCGCCCGGACCGCCCGCACCGTACGGGCAGCCCGTACCCGCCGATCAGGTCGAGGGAGCGCTGCGGGAGGCGCAGCGGCACGGCACGCTGGACGGTCTGGCGTGGCGGACGCTGATGCTGAGCGACCGGAGCGGGGACCTGCTGCGCGGGGTGGCCGCGGCGGTGGACGCGGGCTCGGGGATGGCCGGACCGGGCGGCGACACCCGGTTCGGCCATGGGCGGGTGTCCGCCGGGGCGGGCGGCCTGGTGGGGGTCACGCCGGCGCCGACCCAGGTGGACGCGAAGTGGCGGGAGGAACCGTATCTGAGCGGGGACGAGCTGCTCGCGGTGGCGAACGCGGCCGTGGAGGCGGGCGTCGCCGACCGGGAGCTGCGCGCCTCGCTGTTCAGCGGGATCAGGGAGTACTTCTGGGCCATGCTGCCGCCGCAGCCGACGCCCTTCCTCCAGGTGCGGAAGGACCTGGAGACCATGAACATCGCCGAGCGGCTGCTGGAGGGCGAGGTGCCGCTGGAGCTGTGGCTGCGCAACGCCATCGCGATGGCCGCCGACCCGGGGGCGGTCGCCGTCTTCCAGCGGGCCCTCGACCGGGTGGTGCGGGCCTCGACGGGCGAGCCGGAGCTGCCGGCCGACCTCCTGACGGGCGAGTTCAAGGAGGAGATCGTCGTCCGCGACGACATGGTCCCCTTCGAGTTCCTGCAGGACGGCTTGCTGGCGGGCGCCGCCGTCGCCCGGGTCAGCGTGCCGCCGTACCGGGACGAGAAGCCGCTCTATCCGCCGTATCCGCACCTGGGCACCGGCTGGCTGATCGCTCCCGGGCTCCTGGTCACCAATCATCACGTGGTGAACGCTCGCAGCGGCGGGAGCGGCGGCCGGGAGCTGGTCGCGGAGAAGGACCTCCAGATGCAGGTGCGCAACTCCCGTTCGCGCTTCGACTACGCGGCCGACGAGATCGAGCCCGAGGAGGCCACGGCCGAGGAACTCGTCGCCTGGGACGCACAGCTCGACTACGCGATCCTGCGCCTGCGGACCGCCCAGCCGCAGCGGGCGGTGCTGCGCGTGACCACGGCGCTCTTCGAGTGCCGGGGGAACGACCCCCAGGCGGTCAACATCATCCAGCACCCGGAGGGCAAACCGAAGCGGGTGGCCCTGCGCAACAACCTGGTGTACGAGGCGAACGACCGGGACGTCGCGTACTTCACCGACACCCAGGGCGGATCCTCGGGCTCGCCGGTGTTCACGGACCGCTGGACGGTGGTGGCCCTGCACCGCGGCGCGCGCCGCAAGAGCGGGGTCGAGTACCAGGGCCGCACGACCGCGGTCGTCAACGTCGGCACCCAGATGTGCGCGATCCTCGCCCACCTGCGGGAGAACCGGCCCGAGTTGTACGCGGAGATCATGGCGGCGCAGGCGGCGCTGCCGCCGGAGGCCGCGGAGGGTTGACGCCGGAAGAGACGCCGGAAGAGAGCGGACGCCGGAAGCCGGCGAAGGAGAGCGAGAGCGGACGGCGGAGGTGACGGGAGATGGGTTACGGATCACGGAGCGGCTCGCACACCGGCTCACCGGTCGCGACCGGACCCGAGCAGGTCTTCGGCGATCTGACGGAGGTGGCGGCGCGGGTGCGCGACCGGCTCGAACAGGAGCTGGAGATCCAGGAGTCCGCCGAGGAGCTGCCACCCGGCGCCGTCCCGGCCGGCGAGATCTCCCGGTTCGCCCAGGAGGAGCGCGCCCGGGTCCTGGAGGCGGGCGTGGCGGGCCTGGAGAAGCTGGCGGGCGGCCGGGCGGACGAGGTCGACGAGGACGAGTACTTCGGGGTGGAGGCGATCGTCCTCCTGGAGGGCCGGCCCGCGATCCTGGTGCAGGGGCAGGACTTCGCCCCGCAGCCCGGCGACTGGTCGGTGCTCGACGCGGCGCGCCCCGCGATCCGTGAGTCGATCGCCCGGGTGGGCCGGGTGGACGTGACCGGGCACCCCAGTCTGGCCTGGATCGGCACGGCCTTCCTGGTGGGCCCCGACGCGGTGATGACCAACCGGCACGTGGCCGCCGAGTTCAGCCGCGCCGACGGCGCCGGCTGGACGTTCCAGGAGGGCATGACGGCACGCGTCGACCCCGGCGAGGAGCTGCCCGCACCGCAGGCACCCGGCCCGGTCCCGGCCGCGGCCCCGCTCCCGTACGAGATCACCGAGGTCATCGGCATCCACCCGGACCTCGACATGGCGCTGCTGCGGATCGCGCCGCCCGACGACGAGCCGCTGCCGACGCCGCTGGCCGTCGCGGCGGACGCCCCGGCGAGCGTGCCGGGCCGGCCGGTGTACGTGATCGGCTATCCGGCCTGGGACGGGCGGCGCAACGAGCCCGAGTCGATGCGCCGGATCTTCATGGACATCTACAACGTGAAGCGGCTGCAGCCGGGCATGACGACCGAGTTCACGCCCGGCGGCCTGGTGGTGAAGCACGACTGCTCGACGCTCGGCGGCAACAGCGGCTCCCCGGTGTTCGACCTGACCGACCACCGGGTGCTCGGGCTGCACTACGGCGGCAAGTACCGGATCGGGAACGTGGCGGTGCCGCTGTGGGAGCTGGTGGACGACCCGCTGCTCGCGAAGGCGAACGTCAACTGGGTGTGAGCGGAGCGTTGTTCAGGGCGTGGGGCCCTTCTTCGCGTCGTGCAGGGCCTTGAGCCTCCGGGCGAGTTCGGCCTGCTTGCGGCCGCTCCGAGGGGAGCGAAAATGCTCACCCTTCGGACGACGGGGTGTCCGAAGGTGTTTCAGAGAGCGACCCCCACCCCGGCGGCCGAGCGTGAACCCGGCGCGGCGGGGGCGTGAACCCGGCGCGTTCCCGTCAACCCCCTTGCCTTTCCCGGCGGTTGCGCGGGCGGGTGATGGTGCTCAGGCGCTGCCGAGGAGACCGAAGACGGAGCGCAGGCCGTGCGGGCGGCGGTCGACGGGCAGGTGATCGACGAAGTGGACCCGGGCGCCGAGCGCACCGGCGCCGCCGTCGGCCGTGCGGTCGTCGCCGACCATCAGCGTGTCGACCGGGGCGAGGCCGAGGCCTTCACAGGCGTAGCGGAAGATCGCCGGGTCCGGCTTCTGGACGCCGACCTCGTACGACAGGGCGTAGACGTCGACCCATTCGTCGAGCCCATGGGCGCGGAACAGCGGGCGCAGGTCCCAGGCGATGTTGCTGACCACGGCGACGGCGACGCCGGCCCGGCTCAGATCGGCGAGGGTGCGCGCGGTGTCGGGGTAGGGGTGCCAGGCCTCGGGGGCCATGTGCCGGTCGTAGAGCGCGCGGGCGAGCCCGGGGTCGGTCACCCCCGCCTCGTGGATCAGCGCGGTGTACGCGGCGCGGTGCCGTTCCGCGTCGAGGTCGCGCTCCGCCCACAGCTTCTTCAGTCTGCGGGGCACCTTCTGCGGCGAGGGGCCGCCGGGCAGGGCGCCGTGGAAGGTGAGCCGTTCCACGGCATGGGCGAAGTCGTCGCCGGAGAGACGCACACCCGACGCGGCGAGGCCCGCGTCCAGCCAGTGGGCGACGGGCTCGACGCGGAGCAGCGTGCCGGAGAAGTCGAACATGACACCTTTGATCACCCTCCGATCGTAGAACGCGAAACGGACGGGACCGGCCCGGGAACTCCGGAAAGCGCGTCCGCGTTATACCCCCCACGGGTATCTCGTTCGGAAATTCGGACACAAGGAGGCAGCGTGCGGGAGACGACGACGCGCGGCGGCAAGACGGTGACGGTGCGGCGGCTGGCCGCGCTCCAGCCGGAGCAGGCCACGGGCAGGGCGCGCGAGCTGCTCGCCGACATCGTCGAGCGGCACGGCTCGGCGGGCGAGATGGTGTCCACCATGGCCCACTCCCCCGCCGTCCTGGAGGGCTATCTCAGCCTGTCGCGCGCGATGAAGCGGGTGAAGATCCCCCGCGCGCTGAGCGAGAAGATCTCCCTCGCCGTCCAGGAGTGGATCGGCTGCGGCACCTGCCGCGAAGCCCATGTCGCGGCCGCCCGCGCCGCCGGCCTCACGGACGCGGACATCTCCCTCGCCCGCCAGGGCACCTCGACGGACCAGCGCGAGGCGGCGCTGATCGGCGTCGCCCTGAAGGTCCTGGTCGAGCCGAGCGCACTCGGCGACGAGGACGTGGCGGAGCTGCGCGAGCACGGCTGGAGCGACCGGATCATCGCGGAGGTGGTGGGGGTGGTGACGCTGAACATGCTGACGGGCGCGTTCAACCTGCTGGCGGGGATCCAGCCGGACGGGGAGGTGGACGAGTAGCCGGGGTGCGCTACGCCGGGAGTTCCCGTACGTACGGCAGCTCAAGTGCGTAGACGTCGCCACCGACCACCACGGTGAGGATCCGGTCGACGAGGGTCAGGGCCTCGGCGGGACCGGGCAGGCGGAGCGTCAGCGGAGGCGCGTCGTACGGGGTGTGGCCCCAGACCTGGAGCAGGCCGTCGGTCCTCGCCCCGACGACGACGTTCCTGCCGTCCACCGACTCGACCGCCACGTGCGGGACGGGCAGCGGGGGCCCCAGCCGCCCCGCCTGCTCTACCCGGTCGACGAGCCAGACGTGGATCCCGTGCTCGGTGCCGGCGACGGCGACGCCGTCCGTGGTGCAGGCGACATCGAGCACGTCGGTGAAGTGGGGCAACTCCCTTATGACACCCTCTCCTTCGAGGGGCACAACCTCCAGGTGGGACCCGGCCGCCGTGACGGTGTGAACGCGGCCGCCGACCCGCGTGCAGGCCAGGGCGACGGGGCGCGCGCCAGGTAGGAAGGGGTGGCCGTGGCGGGTCTGCCCCAGGAAGAGGTCCCAGAGCAGGAGGGGCTCACCCTCGCCGGCCACCACGAGGTGAGGGCTGCCGCCGGCGTCGGTCCCGGCGACGAGACGCCACGGCGGCGACTCGAAGCGCGTGCCCCGGAGTTCCCCGTCGCGCAGCCGCAGCGCGCTCACCTCTCCGCTCTCCCAGCCGACGGCGGCGAACTGCTTTCCCCGCGCCACCGCACAGGTCACCCACCGCACCGGGCCCACGCCGGCGATCCGGCCCACCACCGTGCCGGTCGTCGCGTCCCGGACCTCGCACGCCCCTTCCCGGTCGCCGAGCACGACCCGCCTCCCGTCCGGGGACGAGCCCGAGTCGACCGCCGTCACCCCTGTCTCGGCCAACGCCCACAACGGCCGCCATCCCCGCCCCCGCGCCAGCGCCAGCGCCAGTCCCCTGTCGCCGTGCCTGAGCACGGCGAGGGCGAGCAGGTCCCGGCGCCCGTCACCGGTGGTCCGCTCCAGGTGCCCGGCGACGCTCAGGTACGCGCGGGCGACCGCGCTCGCCGTCCCCGCCACCCGGAGGGCCTGGGCGAGTGCCGGAACATCCGCCGCGACCAGGAAATCGGCGTCCGCCAGGAGCTCGGCCAGCATGCCGCCCTGCGCCGCGTGCGTGACCGCGTGAGCCACCACGTACCAGGGCGCCGCCTCCCAGTCGCGTCCCTCGCCGTCCCGGCCCGGGGGCGCCAGGTCGCGCAGGGCCCGGAAGAGGGCCCGCTGCACCTCGCGCTCGCTCAGCACGTCCTCGCGGAGCGCGGCGGCGAACGACGGGTGCGGCAGGCGGTACGCGAGACCGTCCGGGGTCGCCGTGACCGTGAGGAAGCCGTCCATCCGTTCGTGGAGCCAGGCGATGTCCCTCGCGGTGCAGTCCTCCCGCATCAGGCACGTCGTCATCACCTGCCAGACCGGACCGGGCACGCCCTCCCCTTCCGCGTACGCGAGGGCGCGCAGCATGCGCAGCGCCTTCCCCGCGTCGCCGTCGCCGAAGCGGCGGACGAAGGAGTCGAGCGCCCAGGTGAGGTCGGACCAGGTCGGTGCGGCGGACCCGGGGACCAGCGACACGTGGCGGGCGCGGATCCGCTGGGCCAGCAGCCGGGCCATCGCATGGGAGTGGCCGGAGTGCGCGGCGAGTGCGGCCCCGATCTCCTCGGCGACGTCCGGTTCGGTCTCGATGCCGGCCGCGAGGCAGCGGGAATAGATGTCCATGGGGAGGCGGTAGTCGGGGCTGTCGAGGTCCACCCGGGCGACGGGGTCGTCGCCGAAGGGGTCGATGTGGGCCGTGCGGTCGATGGCGGCGACGACCATGACCTGGTACCTCGACGCGAGGGATCTGAGCAGGCCGGGGTCCTCCGCGTCGTCGACGACGATCACGGTCTCGTGGGCGAGGTACGGCCCGTCTGCCTGATCCAGGGTGAGATAGCGCAGGTCGGTCGGGGGCAGCGGGCTCGCGGGCAGGACGTCGCGGTCGGGGCGGTCCGGACCGGTGAGGGTCAGGAGCGATTCGAGGACCGTGGTCTTGCCGGAACCGGGCGAGCCGACGACGAAGCAGACGCCCGGCCTTCGCTGGTGCAGCCACGAGGACACGGCGGCGAGCGCGGGCGCGTTCGTGATCGGGTGCGCGCCCTCGGCGAGCCGCGGGGCGTAGAAGGGGTTCGGGAAGAACGGCGGCGTGGCGGCGAGCCCCGCGTTCCTGCCGACGGTGACCAGCAGGGGTGGGTCGAGGTGTTCGCACGCGTCCCGCAGCCGGCCGACGAAACTGTCGATGTCGACGTACCGGCGGCCCGGCCCGGCCTCCAGGGCGTCCAGGGCCCGCACCACCGCCCTGGCGAACAGAGGATCGGCACGGGGGAAGGTGTCGGCCGGTGTGGTCACCGCCCACACGTTCGTGACGGGCCCGGCCATGTCCAGGTAGCGCTGCAGGGGAAGTTCGCCGATGGGCCACGGGCTCGGGGCCTCGACCAGCATCAGCACGTGGTGGGGATCGCGCAGAAGCAGCGCCTCAAGATTCGCCTCCAGATCGTCCACGTCGTCGTTGTCCGCGTGGTAGACCACGACGGAGTCCGCCGGGCCCGGCTCGTCAACCGGGACGTGCTGATAGCCGAACGCCCCGAACGCCTGCTGGATCATCCGGAAGCCTTCCCGTGCCCAGGGCGCCCGGCCCGAGGTGACCAGAAGGCGCCGTCCCGCCCGCACCGGTGCGGTCGCCGTCACCGGCCCCCGGCCCTGCCGTCTGCGCACCAGAGTGTGCACCTCCGCCCAGTGCCGCGCCCCCACCGGCAGGGTCAGCGGGCCGTCCGGGTCCGCGATGGCGGCCGTGAAGCGGGCGCCGAGGGCGGGGGCGTGGTCGTCGACGTAGGCGGAGACGGCCGTGAGGACGTCGTCGGCCTCGTCGCGGCGGAGGGTGGCGAGGAGGCGCTCGCGGACGCCGGGCACGAAGTCGTAGGCACGGTCGAGGGGGCCGCCGGTGGGGCGGTCGGGGCCGACGCGGTGGAGGAGACCGCTGTAGACGATCTCGGCGAGGTCGGAGGGCGGGCTGTGGGGCAGCAGGGCGGACTGGACGGTGCGCATCACGGCCAGGTTCAGCGGGGCGGCGGCCAGGTAGGCGGCGAGGCGGAAGACGTCGGGGTGGGCGCGGGCCTGGAACTCCTCGAATCCGGCGCGCCGTTCGTGGGCCGGCTCGGCCTCGGTGGGCAGTGGTCCGGCCGCCGGCAGCAGGACGGCCGCGCCGTCGAAGGCGTCGGGCCGGGCGATCGCGCGGGCCCAGGGGGCCAGCCATTCCGGGGTGACGCCGAGGACGGGGACGGGCACGACGGCGCCGGTGGGCCGGGTGTCGATGCCGTAACCCTTGAATTCCATACGGGGGTTGGGCGCGCCGGACTCGGTCGTGCGGAAGCGGCCGGGCCGGGGTGGCAGCGCCGTCTGGTCCCAGACGCGCTCCGGGAGGGTCTGGAGGATCGCGGTCGGGCCGCTCGCGGACCAGTCGCGCAGCGGGCCGAGGAGGGTGGCCGTGCGCCAGGCGGGGGCGACGCCGTCGGTGAGGACGAGGGTGAGGGTGCGGCCGGTCGGGTCCACGGCGGAGGCGGGCGGGCGAAGCAGCCGACCGAGACCGGCGGTGCCGTCGGGGCGGGGCAGCAGGTGGTGGAGGCGTACGGAGCGGAAGGCGCCGAGCCGGTCGAGGAAGGCGCGCAGTTCGCGGGCGAGCGGCTCCCAGAAGACGGCGCCGGTGTCGTACGCGTCGAAGACGAGGTTCACGTCGAGCCAGCGGTCGGCGGCGGGGACGAGGACCGGAAGCCAGTGGCGGTGGTCGGCGATCCGGCTCGCGGTGGCGTCCTCGTCGAGCTCGGTGCGTACGGGCGAGGGTGCCCGGCGCTTCAACGGGCGCAGGGCACGCGCGAGTTCGCGGCGGCGTGGCAGGGTGGCGGGGCCGGGCACGCGGACCGGGGTGGCGCGTTCCACCGGCGCTTCGGACTGCTCGGTGCACGGAGGCGAGGGAGCGGTGCTGCCGAGGCCCGCGTCCGGCAGGAAGACGCGGGCGTGCGGCCGGGCCGGGCGCAGCGCGGACTCGGGTCGGTCGAACGTCGGCGGGTTCCCGGGGACGCGGCGCGGATGGACATCGACCTGTCCGCCGTCCGCGGGATCCCCGTCCGTCTCCTCCTGCGGCAACGCGCCCGCCAACCAGACGAGTTCGGCCACCTCTCGTCCGCTCGGAGGCGTGTCTGACTCGTTCAGGGTGCGCAGCAGCGCCGCCAGCCGTTCGATCATGCCGCCGGGCCCCGGTCCGCCGGGACCGTCACGTTGAGGTGCTGGAAGACCAGCTCGGTCAGCCGGTCCAGGTCGGGCGCGCCGTCCCTGGTGGTGCGGCTCACCAGGTAGACGGCGTTGAGGAGTTGGTCGGTGGCGAGTTCGCCCGTCGCCGCGTGGCGCAGGAAGCGTTCGACGACCTCGTCGGCGTCGCCCTCGGCCGTCGGCAGATGGGCGCGGACGATGGCGCGGAGCCGCGTGTCGTCGTCGACGGCGGGCAGGTGCAGCCGGACGCACCGGCGCAGGAAGGCGGGCGGGAACTCGCGTTCGCCGTTGCTGGTGAGGATCACGAAGGGGAAGGTGTGGCACCGTACGGTGCCACCGGACACGGTGACGGCCTCGCCGTCGTCGGCCGGCCTGACCCGGACCTCCGGCTGGATGTCGGCGACCCGCGACAGCTCGGGAATCTCGAAGGAACCCTCCTCGAAGACGTCGAGGAGGTCGTTGGGCAGGTCGATGTCGCTCTTGTCGATCTCGTCGACGAGCAGCACCCGGGGCAGGGCGTAGGGGGCGAGGGCGGTGCCGAGCGGCCCGAGCCGTACGTACCGGCCGAGGTCCACCGGACCGCCCTCGCCCTTCGAGTCGCCGCGCTCGCGCGCCACGCCGGCCTCCTCCAGGCGGCCCAGGGAGTCGTAGCGGTAGAGGCCGTCGCGCAGACCGGTCTTGCTGTTGACCGGCCAGCGCAGCACCTGTCCCAGCTTCAGTTCCCGCGCCACGGCGTGCGCGAGGGTGGACTTGCCGACGCCCGGGTCGCCGGTCACGAGCAGCGGGCGGCGCAGGTAGAGGGCGGTGTTGACGGCCTCGACGGTGCGCTCGTCGGCGCGGTAGGCGTCGCCGACGGGGAGCCGGCGGCCGTTGCCGTCGTCGCGGGTGCGGTCGAAGGGGGTGAGCCGCGCGTCCTGGCGTGCGAAGTCGCGCCAGGGCGGCGGTGCGGGCAGCCGGTCGATGCCGTCGTGGGGTTCGGTGACGCCCCGGTAGATCCGCCACTGGCTCATCAGGGTCTTCCTTCCTCGGCCGGTGCCAGGGGCACGCGGGGTATCTGCCGCCGGGGGTCGTCCCACAGCAGCACGATGTCCTCTCCTACGTGGCCGCCACGGTGCTGCGGCAACTGCGCTTCCAGCCGCAACCTGCGTACGTGCTCCGGAAGTTCGTCACGGGTGCTGGCGCCGAGCCCGGCCCGGGCGGCGGCCAGGAAGGCGCTGCCGCGGCAGGCTCCCGGGCCGGGCACCCGGCAGGGCGGCGCAGCCGCGCCCAGGTCACAGGCGGGGCTTTCACGGTGCCACACCATCATCGGCACGCCGGAGGCGACCGCCACCCGGTACGCGTCGGCGACCGGTCCGCTGCGCGGCGAGCCGGCCAGGGCGAGCGCCGCGAGCGACGGGTCGAGCTCGAACGTGGCGCCGAGCGCCGTGCGGTGCTGGTCGTCCCGGCCGCACACGCAGACCAGCGCCTCGCCGAGCGGCCGGCCGTCGAGCTCCTTCCAGCGCCGCTCCAGCGCACCGTGCAGCGACGGCACTTCGTGGCGCTCCAGGGGGCGTACCACGACGCCCTGTTTGTGGCCGAGGCACGCCCAGTCGAAGGGCGGCGGCAGCGGCAGCCGCGAGAAGCCCTCGTCGAGGGCCTCCTTCGGCAGGATCAGCTCGATCAGGCCGGGCTCGCCCCAGCCGCCCATGGCCTCGACCTGCTCGGGGAGGAGCGCGGCCAGGCGCTCGACGGCCCCGGGCAGCGGCAGCGCCTCGGACTCGGGGCCGGCCGGGGCGATGTCGCGGGCGGAGCGGTAGCGCCACACCATGACGTGGTAGAGCTTCCGGTCCCGCAGCGAGTGCCGGATCCGGCCGATGACCGAGGGTCGTTCGCCGGACCCGCCGGTGTCCGCGCCACCGCCCGGCCCCCGCCCGGCGGCCGCCTCCGCCGACCCGAGACGGAGCTGGGCCTGCGGGCCGAGGTGGAGCGCGCCGGCCGCGATGAGCACCAGATCGCGCAGCGGCTGCGCCGGTCCTGCCCCCTCCCGTACGGTCTCCCGCGCCGCCTCCCGGGCCCGGTCGGCGGCGAAGGCCAGCTCGTACGGCAGCACGCCCGGTTCCGGCGGCATCAGCGCGGCCAGGTCGCTGAACACGTCGCGGTGGTCCAGGAGCGGCGGCAGCTCGCGCGGTCGGCAGCCGGCGGGCGCGGCGGCGGTGAACGCGGCCCGGTGGGCGGCCGGATCGGTACGGGCCGGGAGTGCGGCCAGGGCCCCGAGGATCCGGCGCGTCTCGGCGGCGCCCGCAACCGCCCAGGCCAACTCGGCGCCGGTGCCGGTGCCGGTGCCGGCGAGGCGGTCGGCGAGGCGGCTCCAGCGCTCGTCGGTGGCGTGGAAGAGGTCGTGGGCGCGGATGAGTTCGCGGTACGCGTTCGGGTCGAGCAGTCTCAGCGCGCTCACCGGCGTGCCGAGGCCGCCCATGTCGGAGTCCTTGCGGCGGGTGGCCTTGACGATCGCGCAGACACCGCCGGAGCGGTGGTCGAGGACCGGGCCGCCGGACAGGCCGTGGTTGATCTCGCCGTCCCTGAGCTCGATCATCGGGCCGCCCTGGAGCTGCTGCCGGCCGCCCGCCCGCAGCGGCGTGATCCGCTCGGCGGCCACACCGGTCTCGTAGACGTCGGAGTATCCGGCGGCGGTCAGCTCCGTGCCGGAGCCGACGGGCAGCGGGGCGAGCCAGACGCACGGGTGGCCGGCGGGCGGGCGGCGCAGCCGGACGATCGCGAGATCGGGGTACGGCCAGAGGCCACGGCCCCGCCCCCCGGGCGGCGCCGGCGAGGCCGCGCGGATCTCCCCGTCGTACGTTGCTCCGTCCCAGGTCACCGGCACGACGGCGCCGGGCTCGGCGCCGGCGACATGGGCGCAGGTCACGACGGTGCCGGGCGCGACGAAGAAGCCCGTGCCCCGGGTCACTCCGTCGACGAGGACGCGGCAGTCCTCGAGGCGGCCCTGGAGGCGGGTCAGGGCGGTCGGTCCGCTCAGGACGCCGCACCTCGCGGCTCGGGCACGGTGGCGCCCGGTTCGGCGTCGGACCGCGGGCCGTTCCAGGTCAGGGTCACCTTGAAGGCGGCGGTGCCGCTGCCGCCCACCACGGCGGCCATGACGCCCTCCTTGCCGACGGCGAGCTCGATGCCGAACTCGACGCTGACCTCGTCTGGCCGGGCCGAGGCCACCGCGTCCCGTACGTTCGTGGCCACGACGCGCAGCGACTCCTGGAAGCCGTGCACCTTCTCCACGAGCCGGTCGCCGAGGCCCGAGTCGCTGGGGCCGTCGTCCCCCGCCACGGTGGCCCAGACGGTCTGGCCGTCCGGCATCTCCAGCTGAACGAGCTGCGAAGACATGGTCGTTCTTCCCCTCGGCTGCCTGCCCGGCGCTTCCCCCGGCGCGACGGCTCTCATCGTAGGGAGCCGCCGCGCCGGAGGGGGGCCGATCACGCCAACCCGACTCGTGCCGGGTCAGGGCGGCTCACCGCCGGTCGGCGCTGGTCGGCGCGGTGGTCGGCGCCCGTCGGCGCCCGTCGACTCTGGTCGGCGCCGGATCAGCGCCGGATCAAGGCCGGATCAGCGCCGGATCAGCGCCGGATCAGTGCCGGATCAGTGCCATCAGCTCCTCGTGGGTCGCGGCGTCCGCCGCCGCCACGAGGCCGCGGCCCTCCGGCCCGAGCGGGCGGCCGTCGATGCCGGTGACGACACAGCCGGCCGCACGGCACAGGGCGATGCCGGCGGCGAAGTGGACGCTGCCGGACAGGTCACCGCCGTCGGTGACGTACGCGGCGCGCCGGCCGGCCGCGACCCAGGCGACCGCGAGCGTCGACGAGACGACGCGGGGGCGGAAGCCCGCGGCGGCGAAGCCGGGGTGGGCGAGCAGGTCCACGGCGCGGAACGCGGGCGCGTGCGGGAAGGGCGGGTCCAGGTTGACGTCCACCAGGCGTACGGCACCGGACGGCACCAGCGGCGTGTCGGCGCCGTCGCGCCGGGCCCAGGCGGTCTCGCCGTCGGTCCACAGGACCTCGTCGCCGAACGGATCGGCGACCGCGGCGACCTCCTCCCGCGCCGCCCCGCCCCGCAGGGCCACGTTCACGGCCACGACCTGGGTTCCGGCGGCGTAGTTCAGGGTGCCGCACAGCGGGTCGACCAGCCATCGGCGCCCGGCCCCCGCGGCGCCCTGTTCCCCGCCCTCCTCGCCGAGCAGGGCGTCCTCGGGCCGGGCCGCGCGGATGACGTCGAGTATCGCCCGCTCGGCCGCGAGATCGGCGGCGGTGGCGAAGTCGCCGTCGCCCTTGTCGATGCGGTCGAGGCGGCCGCCGTACAGGCCGCGGACGACCTCGGCGCCGGCCCGGGCGGCGGAGACGGCGACCCGGGCGTCGTCAGAACGGCTGAATGTGGTGATCATGCGGGCACGATAGGCCCTGCGGGGCGGGCACCCGCGTGCTCCGGACGGGCCGGTCGATGATTTGCCGGGTCCGTCCGGCGATGACCTAATGGAATTCCCGGATCCCCGACATCCGTCCCCGACCTGACCAGTGACACGGGAGCAGGAATGACCGACGGTCCCGAGCCCATCAGTGCCGACGCCCTCCAGGCGCTCCAGCGGGAGCTCTCCGAACTGCGCGCGGAGCGCGGCTCGGTGGCCGCCACCCTGAAGGACGTGGACGCCGTCGGCGACCGGGCCGACGAGGCCGACGAGTTGCAGCGGGTCACGGAGGTCGCCCGGCTCGACCAGCGGATCGCCACGATCGAGGGCCGCATCCGCGCGGCGTCCGTCGCGGGCGCCCCGGCCACCGGCGTGGTCGGCGTCGGCTCCCGGGTCACCGTGCGCTTCGAGGACGGCGACGAGTCGACCTTCCACGTCGGCGAGCTCGCCGACGCCGACGACCCCGACCTGGTGACCTCCGACAGCCCGCTGGGCCTCGCGCTGCTCGGCCACCGCGCCGGGGAGACGGTCACCTACCGGACGCCCACGGGGGAGACGACCGCGGTCGTGCTCTCGCTCGGCGGCTGAGGCCCGGGCCGGACCGCCGGTCATCCCGTGACGATGGTCGACACCAGGTTGATCGTCGTCGCGAGGATGCTCGCGCCGAACACGTACGACAGCAGGCAGTGGCGCAGCACCACGGCGCGGATCTCCGCGCTGGAGACGCTGGTGTCGGAGACCTGGTAGGTCATGCCGAGGTTGTAGCTGAAGTAGAGGAAGTCGCTGTAGCGGGGCGGGATGTCGGAGTTGAAGTCGATGCCGCCCTCGGGCGCGCGGTAGTACATGTCGGCGTAGCGGGTGGCGTACATGAGGTGCAGTGACGCCCAGCCCGTGAAGACGCCGGCGAGCGCGGCGCCGGCGGCGGCGTGACCGCGCTCGCCGGCGTCTGCGCGGGTGAGCAGGAGCATCACGATGCTGACGAGGCCGCACAGGGCGGCGGTGACGACCACGATCTCCTCCAGGAGCGGCCGGAAGTCCTCGCGGTGCACGTTGCGGCGGGTGGTGGCGGCGTCCATCGGCCACAGGACGGCCCAGCCCGCGGTGACGAAGGCGGTGCCGGCGGTGGCGATGCCCGCGAGGATGCCCAGCGGGAACCGCGTGAGCGCGCCCACCAGGACCCCGATGGCCGCGCCGACGCCGGTCGCGGCCACCAGCCTTACGACCGCGGAGCGCGGCACCCAGGAGCCCACGGACACGGGCGGATTCAGTGCTGGAGGACGACGACGGCCTCGTCCGTGTAGGTCAGGAAGGTGAGCGTCTCCTGGAAGTACAGCTCGATGCCGCGCGCGTCGTGCGCGCTGTAGCCGATGGCGAGGTCCTGACCCAGCCGGAGTTCGAAGTCGCCGCCGCGGGTGGACAGGACGAGGGCGCCGGTGAGCGCCGGAGCCCAGATCGGCGGGCCGTCGAGCATCCGGGCGAGGTGGGCGGCGATCGGATAGCCGTGGTCGGAGGTCTCGCTGACGGCGCGGTATTCGTCGGCGCCCAGGAGCAGGGCGTAGGGCCCGTCGACGCCGGCGAGGCGCAGTTCGGTGAGGGCGCGGCTGACCGCGTCGGGGTAGTCGCGGGGGCCGCTGGGGAGGGCGAGCACCGGGTTGGAGGTGCGGTCGCGCAGGCCCTCGATGCCGGCGGCCGGGTAGCCGTCGAAGACGGCCCGGTCCTCGGCGAAGGCCATCGCGCGGGCGGCGTCCTTCACGGGCTGCCAGTCGGAGTCCTCGGAGCCGCGCTCGACGTCGTCGACGGCGTCCCGGGTGACGGTGAACGGCACCCGCAGTTCGACGAGCGGCTTCGCCTCGCGGAGCCGGGCGGTGACGCCGGGCGCCGGCGGCGCGATCCCGGTGAGGTGGCCGGTGCCGACGGCGGCGAGGCGGGGGCCGGCCGGGTCGGGTACGTCGACGACGCGCCGGCCGGCGAGGTGGCGCCGGAAGGTGCGCCGGGCCTCCTCCTCGATCTGCGCCCAGGCGGCCGGGGTGACGGGGGCGAGTTCGCGGTGCAGGTTGTTCGTGGCGGGAGGCGCGACGGAGGGGTCACCGGACGGCGTCATGGCGCTCACGCTCCTTTCAGGCTGCCGATGCCGAGGCCCTCCGTGGACCCGCCGGACGGCAGGACCACGTGTCCGAGGGCCTCGACCGGGTCGGCCGCTTCCGCCGGATCGGCCGCTGCGGCCGCTGCGGCGGCGGGCGGGTCGGGAAGGTCTTCGAGGAAATCGGCGCTCGGGACGAAGAAGAGACCGCCCGTCACGGCCGTGGAGAAGTCGAGGATCCGGTCCGTCAGACCGGGCGGGTCGCCGAGGAACATGCGGTCGAGCATCCGCTCGGTCACCTCCGGCGTACGGGCGTAGCCGATGAAGTACGTGCCGAACTCGCCGCGCCCGGGGCTTCCGAACGCCATGTTGTGGCGCACGATCTGCCGCTCGGTGCCGTCCTCGTCGACGATCGTGGTGCGGGCGACGTGCGAGTCCTCGGGCTTGACGTCGTCGGGCAGCTCCATGTTGGCCAGCTTGGTGCGGCCGATGACCCGTTCCTGTTCGTCGGTGCCGGCGCCGTCCCAGGCGCCGAGGTCGTGCACGTACTTCTGGACGATGACGTAGGCGCCGCCGGCGAACTCCGCGTCCTCGTCGCCGACGTGTACGGCCTCGACGGCCGCCCCGCCCTCGGGGTTCTCGCTGCCGTCGACGAAGCCGAGCAGGTCGCGGTCGTCGAAGTAGCGGAAGCCGTGCACCTCGTCGACGACGGCGACGGCCGCGCCGAGCCGTTCCATGACCAGGCGGGCCAGCTCGAAGCACAGGTCGGGGCGCCGGGCGCGGATGTGCAGCAGCAGGTCGCCGGGGGTGGCGGGGGCGCTGTGGCGCGGGCCGCGCAGCGGCCGGAAGGGGTGCAGTTCGCGCGGTCGGGGGCCGCCGAAGAGCCGGGGCCAGACGGCGGCACCGATGCCGACGACTCCGGTGAGCTCCTCCTCGCGGGCCCGGAAGCCCACGGAGCGGACGATGCCGGCGAGGTCGCCGAGGAGGTCGCGCACCACGGCCTCGCCACCCGAGTGCACGGTGGCGACCAGGAAGACGGCGGCCTGCGTGGGCGGTGCGATGACGGGCTGGGGGGTGACCACGGAACTCCTCGGCAGGCGGTGGAGAGCAGGACGGTGGACGGAAAGCGGTGGCCGGAAAGCGGTGGACGGCAGTTGGTGGAGAGCAGGTCGTCAAGAGCAGGTCGTGAAAAGCAGGTGGACAGGGCGTGGCGCCGCATTCGGGCGATCTCCGGGCATGACGGACACGAAGATCGCGGCCAGCCTAGCCGCGCCCGCCGCCCCGCGCAGCCCGGGCCGCGCCCGCCTCCCGAGCCGCGCCGGGCACCGTGCGTGACCCCGCTTGCGGGGTGCGGGCGCCCGGGTTTGAGTGGGAACGGCCCCATCAGGACGGTTCGATCACGGTGGGTCACCCCCACCCATCAGGAGCTTCAGATGTCGATGGCGTTCGGTTCCCCCTTCGGTTCCTCCGATCCGTTCGGCGACCTGCTGAACCACTTCTTCGGCATGTCGCCGCAGTCCTCGCCGCCCGCCGTGCAGCGTGTACCCATCGGACGCCTCCTCACCGAGTCGTCGCACGAGCTGCTCGGCCTCGCCACCCGCAAGGCGGTCGAGGACGGCACCACGGACCTCGACACCCAGCACCTGCTGTGGGCGGCCACCCAGGTCGAGCCCTCGCGCCGGATCCTGGACCGGGCCGGAGTGAACCCCGACAAGCTCGCCGAACAGATCGCCTCCGGCGGGATGCTCGCGCGCGAGTCCGGCGAGCCGTCGGCCGAACCGGGGCTCACCCCGGCGGCGAAGCGCACCCTGGCCGCCGCGCACGCGTACGCGCAGGCGGCCGGCGTCTCGTACATCGGTCCCGAGCACATCCTCGGCGCGCTGCTCTCCGACCCCGACTCCGGCGCGACCCGCTTCCTGCGGGCGGAGGACACGGACGTGCAGAAGCTGCGGGGCCTCGCCGAGCAGGCGGCCCGGCCGGAGAGCACGGCACCGGCGCCCAAGCAGCCGGCGACCGCGCTGGACGAGTTCGGCCGCGACCTCACCGAGGAGGCGCGGGCCGGCAAGCTGGACCCGGTGGTCGGCCGGGCCGACGAGATCGAGCAGACGGTGGAGATCCTCTCCCGGCGCTCCAAGAACAACCCGGTGCTCATCGGCGAGCCGGGGGTCGGCAAGACCGCGATCGTGGAGGGCCTGGCCCAGCGGATCGTGGCGGGCGAGGTGCCCGACACCCTGAAGGACAAGCGGGTCGTCTCGCTCGACCTGTCCGGGATGGTGGCGGGCGCGCAGTACCGCGGCCAGTTCGAGGAGCGCCTCAAGAAGGTCATCGAGGACGTCAAGCAGGCCGAGGGCGAGATCGTCCTCTTCATCGACGAGCTGCACACCGTCGTCGGCGCGGGCGCGACCGGCGAGGGCTCGATGGACGCGGGGAACATGCTCAAGCCCGCGCTGGCCCGCGGCGAACTGCACGTCGTGGGCGCGACGACCATCGACGAGTACCGCAGGCACGTCGAGAAGGACGCCGCTCTCGAACGGCGCTTCCAGCCCGTCCTCATCCCCGAGCCCACGGTCGAGGAGACCGTCCAGATCCTCGAAGGGCTGCGGGACGCGTACGAGGCCCACCACCAGGTCCGCTTCGCCGACGGCGCCCTCGCGGCGGCGGCCGAGCTCTCCGACCGCTACATCAGCGACCGCTTCCTGCCCGACAAGGCGATCGACCTGATGGACCAGGCCGGCGCCCGGGTGCGGCTGCGCAGCGCGGGCCGTTCGACGGAGGTCGTCAGCCGCGAGGACCGGCTGGCCAAGCTGCGCCGCGAGAAGGACCAGGCGGTGGCGGGCGAGGAGTTCGAGAAGGCGTCCGAGCTGAAGCAGCGGATCGCCGAGATCGAGGGCGAGCTCGCGGGCATCGAGGAGCGGCGCGAGGGCGTCGTGTCGGTCACCGCCTCCGACATCGCCGAGATCGTGGCCCGCCGCACCGGCATCCCGGTGGCCCAGCTCACCACCAGCGAGAAGGAGCGGCTGCTCAGGCTGGAGGACGAGATGCACGAGCGGATCGTCGGCCAGGCCGAGGCGGTCACGGCGGTCTCCGAGGCGGTGCGCCGCAACCGCGCCGGGATGGGCGACCCGAACCGCCCGGTCGGCTCCTTCCTCTTCCTCGGCCCCACCGGCGTCGGCAAGACGGAGCTGGCCAAGACGCTCGCGGAGCTGCTGTTCGGCGACGAGAGCCGGATGGTCCGCTTCGACATGAGCGAGTTCCAGGAGAAGCACACCGTGGCCCGGCTGGTCGGCGCGCCGCCCGGATACGTGGGGTACGAGGAGGCCGGTCAGCTCACCGAGAAGGTGCGCCGCCAGCCGTACAGCGTGGTCCTCTTCGACGAGGTGGAGAAGGCGCACCCGGACGTCTTCAACACGCTCCTGCAGATCCTCGACGACGGACGGCTCACGGACGGTCAGGGCCGTACGGTCGACTTCCGGCACTGCGTCGTCGTCATGACGTCCAACATCGGCGCGCACCGGATCCTCGCCCACGAGGGCGACGCGGCGGAGCTGAAGGACGAGCTGATGGAGGATCTGCGCGGGCGGTTCCTGCCGGAGTTCCTCAACCGGATCGACGACATCATCGTCTTCCACAGCCTGACCGAGCAGGACCTGTCGGAGATCGTCGAGCACCTCCTCGACCGCAGCAAGCACCGCGTGCACGCGCAGGGCATGAAGCTGGAGGTCACCGAGGCGGCGAAGAAGCTCCTCGTCGCGCACGGCTACCAGCCGGAGTTCGGCGCCCGCCCGCTGCGCCGCACGATCCAGGCCGAGCTCGACAACCGGATCGCCTCACTGCTGCTCGGCGGCGAGGCCGGCCCGGGGGACACGATCGTGGCGGACGTGGTGGGGGATTCGCTGCACTGCACGATCCGCAGGGACGAGCGGGCGCCGGCGAACGCGGATGCCGCGGCAGCGTAGGACTCCCGGTCGGTGTCAGGACCGGCCGGGACACCCCCTAGGACTCCGCGGCCCGTTCCTCCGCCGTCTCGGCGGCGGGCGCGGGCTGCGGGGTGTAGCGGGCCAGGCCCCTGCGGTCGTAGTAGTGGGTCATCCCGAAGCCGAAGAGCAGCGCGGCCGTGAACCCGATCGCGATCATCGCCCAGGCGCGGCCGAGCCCGGCGTCGCCGCGGGCGTCGAAGTAGAGGATGGCCCGCACCCCGCCGGTGAGCTGCCGCATCGGCTCGAACGCGCCGAGGAAGCGGTAGAAGCCGGGGACGGCCTCCAGCGGGACGGTGGCGCCGGAGGAGGGCAGGGCGAGTGCGATGAAGACGAACATGGACACCAGCTGTCCGATGCCGCCGAAGGCCGCGTTGATGGCCTGCACGCCCAGGCCGACGGCCACGGTCGCACAGTACGAGAAGATCCACAGGAGCGGCAGGTGGGCCGCGTCCATGCCGAGGATCGCGATCGTCGCCACCATCAGGAGCGTGGTGGTGAGCAGCGCGATGCCCGCGGTCATCAGCATCTTCAGGACCAGGGTCTGGGTGCGGTTGATGGGCACGGTGGGGTGCCGGGTGTGCCAGGGGCCGATCTCGCTGTCCGTGTAGCCGAGGGCGGTGTCGACGCCGGTGTGGATGAGGTTGCCGCCGATGAAGCCGGACAGGACGAGGAGCAGGGTGTAGTAGAAGGCGGTGAGCCCGAGGCCGCTGTGCCGGCCGATCGGATGCCCGACCCGGGTCACCACGGTCACCGGGTCGGCGAGCAGGACCTTCGCCGTCGGGTCGGGTGCCGCGGCGGCGAGCCGCTTGCCGATGGTCAGCGACGCCTGGTGCGCCACGCCCTGGTTGAGCTGCGCGGCCAGCGAGGAGCCCAGGCTGCCGAAGCCCGGGTTGGTGAGGACGGTGAGCGTGGGCCGCGCCGTCGCCCGGCGGGTGGCCAGGGCCTGCACGGAGGCGGTGAAGTCGGCCGGCACGACCAGTGCCCCGTACACCTTCCCGGACGACAGCTGGTCCTGTGCCGTGGCCGCGTCGACCAGGCGCCACTGGACCCGTCCCCGCGGCGTCGCGGCCCCGAGGGAGCCGGTGATCTCCTTGCCCAGCGCGCCCCGGTCCTCGTCGACGACGGCGATGGGCAGCCGGCGCATCGCGTCGCCCGGGCTGAGGATGCCGCCCATGTAGAGCAGGGCGAGCACCATCGTGACGAGGGCGCACAGGACGGTCGGGACGAGCCAGAGCCCGGGGCGGCGGACGAGCTCGCCGGCGCGGCGGGGGGTCGCGGAGGCCATGGTTCTCCGAGGGGTGGGAGGGGCGGAATCGGTCCGTGCCCATGGTCGACGCCCGGGGATGATTTGCCCGGTATTGACACCGCCAGGCGGGGTAGGCGCGAAAACAAGGAGGACGGCTCATGACGGCGGAACTCCGGATCGGGCGGCGGACGGTCGAGCTGGCCCGCCCGCGCAAGGTGCTCTTCCCGGACGACGGCATCACCAAGGCCGATCTGGCCGACTACTACCACCGGGTGGCCGCGCGGATGCTGCCGCATCTGCGCGGGCGCCCGCTGATGCTGGAGCGGCATCCGGACGGCATCGACGACTCCGGTTTCATGCAGAAGGACATCCCCGACCACTTCCCCGACTGGGTGGCCCACGCGGAGCTGCCCAAGGAGAACGGGACCGTCGACTACGTGCTGTGCGAGGACACCGCCTCGCTGGTCTATCTGGCCGGCCAGGCGTGCGTCACCCCGCACCGCTGGCTCTCCCGCGCCGACCGGCCCGACCACCCGGACCGCCTCGTCCTCGACCTCGACCCGGCGGACGGCGAGGACTTCGCCACCGTGCGGCGGGCCGCGCGGCGGCTGCGCGCGCTCCTCGACGAGCTCGATCTGCCGTCGCAGGTGATGACGACCGGTTCGCGCGGCCTGCACGTGGTGGTGCCGCTGCAGCGCCGGGACACCTTCGACGAGGTACGGGCCTTCGGCCGTGAGCTGGCGGGTCTCCTCGCCGCGCGGTACCCGGACGAGCTGACGACCGAGGTACGCAGACGGGCCCGGCGCGGGCGGCTCTACCTGGACGTCCAGCGCAACGGGTACGGCCAGACGGCCGTGGCCCCGTACGCCGTCCGCGCCCGGCCCGGCGCGCCCGTCGCCGCCCCGCTGGACTGGGCGGAGCTGGACGATCCCGGCCTCACCGCGCGCCGCTGGACCCTCGCCGACGCCGGCCGCCTCGCCGACCGCGACCCGTGGGACACCCCGCGCGGGCGGTCCGCGACGGCGGCGCACCGACGGCTCGACGCCCTGCGCGAGGACGAGGGCACGGGCCGGGGCGAAGGAGGCTGAGCACCATGGCACGCGTGACGGTGGAAGGCAGCGAGGTCGTGGTCCGGCTGGGCCTGCGCGAGACGCTCGCCGCGCGCCGGCGCACGATCCGGTTCCCGGTGTCGACGCTGCGCGAGGTCGGCGTCGAGACCAGCTGGTGGCGGGTGCTGCGCGGCGAGGCGGGCCGGGGCCTGTGGCTGCCGGGCCGCTGCGTGGGGCTCCGGCACGGCCCGGACGGCACCGACTTCGTCGCGGTGCGCGCCGAAGGCCCCGCGCTCTGGATGGACCTCTCCCCCGAGGCGCCGTTCAGCCGCGTGTCCGTCTCCGACCCGGAACCGGAGACGACCGAACGCGCGCTGCGCGTGTACATGCCGACGGAACCGCCTCTGGAGCCGTAGGGAACTCCCGGCGGCTCAGGCCGCTTCCTTCAGGGCTTCGAGGAGTTCGTCGCGGGTCATCCTGGAGCGCCCGCGGACACCGGCGCTCGCGGCCCTCTCGTACAGCTCGTCCTTGGTGAGCCCGTCCAGTTCGTCCGCACGGCTCCCCCTTCCACGACCGCCCTCTCCTCGCCCGTCCTTTCCCCGTCCGTCCCTTACTCGCCCGCCCTCTCCCCGCCCCTCCCTGGCCCGCTCGACGCTCGCGCGCAGCGCCTCCGTGAGGTCGATGACGTTGGTGGCCGCCGGGGCGACCTCGGCCTTCTCGACGGTCTCGCCGGACTTCTTCGCCTTGACCAGCGCGGCGACGGCGTCCCGGTAGGTGTCGTGGAACTCCTCCGGGTCCCAGTCCATGGCGAGCGCGTCGATGAGCCGCTCGGCCATCTTCAGCTCCTTGGCCCCGGTCTTGCGGACCTTGGCGTCGGGCAGGTCGGGGATCTCCTCGTGGGGGTCGCGGATCTCGTCCGCCCAGTGCAGCGTGTGCAGCTTCAGGATGCCGTCGTCGGAGGTGAGGGCGACGAGGTACTCGCGCCCGCGCATCACGAAGGTGGCCACGCCGGCCCGGCCGCTCTCCGCCAGGGCGCGTTCGAGGACGGCGTAGACCTTCGCGTACTCCTTGCCCTTGGGGCCGAGGTAGTAGGTCCGGTCGAAGAAGACCGGGTCGATCGCGTCCAGCTCGACGAATCCGCTGATCTCCAGCGTCCGTGAGCGGCCCGGTGCGATGTCGTCGAGTTCCTCGGGTTCCACGACGACGTACTCGTCGCCGGTGTCGAAGCCCTTGACGATGTCCTCGGCGGCCACCTCCTCGCCGGTGCGCTCGTTCACCCGCCGGTTGCGGATCCGGTCGGCGGTGCCGCGCTGGAGCTGGTGGAAGCGGAGGGTGTGGGCGGAGGTCGCGGTGTGGATGCCGACGGGCACGCTCACCAGGCCGAAGCTCAGCACACCGGTCCAGACCGGTCGGGCCATCCCGATCACCGCCAACCGCCGAGGCACACGTACGTCACGCCCCTCCGACACGCGAATGCCCGCCCGCCCCGTCCGGAAACGGGGCGGGCGGGCGGCGCGGCTGCGTCAGACGCGGTCGGCCGCGATCAGCACGTACTGGAACGAGCCGTCCTTGTACGACTCGATGAACGCCTCCTCGATGCCGGTCACCAGGGAGGACGTGGCCCGCAGCTCCCAGTACGGGAGGGTCTGCGGGGTCAGGTCGATGACGGCCTGGGGGACCAGGCGGTTGTCGGCCATGGCGCGCAGGTACTCGCGGCGGGAGTGGATGTTGCACTCGAAGTGGGCGTTGATCTGCGAGACCCACTTGGAGGGCTGGCCGTACTTCGGGTTCCAGCAGCCGGTGATCGTGACGTAACGGCCGCCGACCGCGAGGATGCGGGAGTGCTCGGCCATCAGGTCGTGCAGGTCGACGTACATGCTGGACTCGTTGTTCCACGAGGCGGCGGCCTGGCCGGTCTCGAAGGGGGTGTCGAGCATGTTGCAGACCCGGGCGTGGACGTGGTCCGCGATGCCCAGCTCCTCGGCGCGCCGGTTGGCGAAGTCGGCCTGCTTGGCGGAGAGGGTGACGCCCTCGACCTTGCAGCCGAAGCGCTGGTGGGCCATGACCATGGAGCCGCCGCGGCCGCAGCCGGCGTCGACGAGCGTGTCGTCGTGGCCGATGGGGCCGAGGTGCTCCAGGAGGACGTCGGTCTGCGCCGACTCCAGGCGGTGCAGCTCGGCGATCAGCTTCTTCTCGTACTCGCTGTCCTCGGGGGTGCCGAGGGCCGCGTGGTCGATGTCACCGATGCCGTAGTGGTGGTGGTAGAGCCCGTCCACGTCGCCGAGGCGGAGGTTCACGGGCCTGGCCTCGGCGTTCCAGTAGCGGGCGATGTCCCCCTGGTACGGCGTCGCCGGCGCGGGGACGAACGTCGAGGTGCCTTCGGCGGTGGTGAACTCGGTGCTGGTCACAGAGAGAAGTCCGTTCCTTAAATAAAGTCGGGCAGATTACCAGAAGTCGGGCAGGCTGTATCGGTACGTGTTGGTCATGTGCCAGTAGTGGTTGCCGTCGACCCAGGCGGCGACGCCCTTGAGGAAGCGCGCCACGGTCGGTACGGGGCAGGTCGCGGCCAGCTCGGCGGCCTCGGCCTCGAAGGTGCGCATGAGGTCGTTGTGGACCTCGACCGCCTTCAGGTAGGCGTCCTTCTCGGAGACGCCCTCGCGTGCGGCGATCACCACCGGCAGGTTGAGGTGCAGGCCGGGGCTCTTCTGCTCCTTGGTGTAGGAGTAGAGGTCGTTGACGATGGTCGTCGCGTTCCCGGCCAGGGCGATCACCCGCTGCATGGCGGGCATGGCGTGCAGGTCCGCCGGCAGTTCGTAGCCGCCGACGGAGTCCGTGATGGTGGGGCAGGGGCGGAAGTTGTTGAACTGGCGCATCGCCAGGTACTCCCACACCTCGGGCACGGTGTCGGTCTCGGCCCACGCGGCCTCGGCGAGGTACCCCATGTGCAGCCGGGCCATGTCGTGCCGGAACCGGTCGGCCTGGGACGGCGTGGCCAGCTGGACGAAGTACTCCATGGCGGAGCGGTAGGCGCGCCGCGGGGCGTCGGAGTACAGGGACTCCGCCCAGGCCGGCGCGTACTCCTTCGTCGTGTGCACCGCGTCGAGCGCGGTGTGCGCGAGCAGCAGCCGGCTGCCGAGGCCGACGGGCGAGCCGCCGTGGTCCTCGCAGTAGCAGTCGTCGACCGCGTTCTCGGCGACCATCAGCCGGGCCGCGGCCATCAGGTGGTCGACGGTCGGCGCGTCGGGGTGGCAGGCGACCATGTAGCGCCCGGTGGAGAAGCCGTCGAACTGGTCCTCCCACTCCGGCGGGTAGACCTCGGCCTCGTCGACCGCCCATGCCTTGATGCGCAGGCTGAGCTCCTCGACCCGGGCCGGGTCCGGCTCCGCGATCGGGTGGTGGTAGAGGCCCGGGATCGGGGTGCCCGCCGTCGGGGCGACGGGCTCCGGGGCGACGGGCTCCGGGGCGACGGACGCCAGGGCCTCGGCGACCTGCACCGGGGCCGGCTCCGCGCGGCGGGCGAGGGAGAGGCTCGACGTGCCCAGACCGCTGGGTCCGTGGAGGATCCGCGCCGGCGCCGGACGGGTCGCCGTGGTCGTGGTCGCGGCCACGACCGGGGCCGCGGCCTCCGGCCCGGCCGCCGTCCCGGTGGCGGGAAACAGGGCGGCCGGCGGGCCGGGCAGGGCGGGCAGGCTCGGCTGCCCAGGGGAAAGCCCGGGGTCGGGCATCCGTGTCTCCTTGCTGGGATGGATGGGGCCCGGCCCGGACGGGGTCCGGGCCGGATCGGGCCTGCGAACCCCCCGCGCTAGTTGCGGCGGGCGATCTGCACGTTCTCGAGGACGCCGAGCGCGTCGGGAACGAGGACGGCGGCCGAGTAGTACGTGGTCACCAGGTACGAGATGATCGCCTGCTCGCTGATGTTCATGAAGCGCACGGAGAGGCCGGGCTCGAACTCGTCCGGCAGTCCGGTCTGGTGCAGGCCGATGACGCCCTGGTTGTCCTCGCCGGTACGCATGGCGATGATGGAGCTGGTCTGCTCCTTGCTGATCGGGATCTTGTTGCAGGGCAGGATCGGCACGCCGCGCCAGGCCGGGACGGACTGGCCGCCGACGTCGACGTGGTCCGGGTAGAGGCCGCGGGAGTTGAACTCGCGCCCGATCGCGGCGATCGTCCGCGGGTGGGCGAAGAGGAACTTCGTACCGCGGCGGCGGCACAGCAGGTCGTCGAGGTCGTCCGGGGTGGGCGCGCCCGAGTGCGGCTGGATGCGCTGCTTGAAGTCGGCGTTGTGCAGCAGACCGAACTCGGGGTTGTTGATGAGCTCGTGCTCCTGGCGCTCGCGCAGCGCCTCGATGGTGAGCCGGAGCTGTTCCTCGGTCTGGTTCATCGGGCCGTTGTAGAGGTCGGCGACCCGGGTGTGGACCTTGAGGACGGTCTGGGCGACGGAGAGCTCGTACTCGCGCGGGTTGAGCTCGTAGTCGACGAAGGCGCCGGGCAGGGTGGCCTCGCCGACGTGGCCGGCGGACATGGCGATCTCGGCCTCGCCGTGCTTGTTCTGCCGCTGCTCGGGCAGCGCGCTGAAGGCCTCGATGTGGGCGCGCAGGCTGGGGGCCTGGCCCTTGACCGCGTCGAAGTCGGCCCGGGAGAGGGTGAGCAGGGTGCCTGGGGTCTCGGCGGTGGCGGTGTAGTCCCACGTGGCGTCGGCGTCCAGGAGGGCGTTCTCGCCGAACCGGTCGCCGTCGGCCAGGGTCGCCACGGAGACCTCGTCGCCGTACTTGCCGACGGAGGTCTGGTTGATCCGGCCGTGCGCGATGAGGTGGATCTGGTCGGCGGCGTTGCCGCGCTCGACGATGACCTCGCCGGCCCGGAAGTCGCGCTGGACGCAGCGGCCGGCGAGGGCGGCGAGCACCTCGTCGTCGTCGAAGCCGCGCAGCAGGGCCAGTTCGCCGAGTTCGCGGGGGATCACCCGGACGGTGGCGCCGTCCTGGACGAACTCGATCACCCCGTCGCCCACGGTGTAGCTGAGTCGGCGGTTCACCCGGTAGGCGCCGCCCTTCGTCTCCACCCAAGGGAGCATGCGCAGCAGCCACCGGGAGGTGATCTCCTGCATCTGCGGGGCGGACTTGGTGGTGGTGGCGAGGTTCCGGGCAGCCGCGGTGCTCAGGCTGGACTGCGGCCGGGGCTGCTCCAGCTGAGTGTCCGGGCCGGTCTCAACGGTCATGGGGCGAGCGCTCCTTGAAAGAGGAAAAGCGGAAAAACCGACACAATCTCTGGGATTCCCGCTCAATCGCTGGGAATCCGTCCAGATCCCGGGGAACAGTAACCGGCCTCGCTCCCCGAACACGGCACCAGACCAGGGGCATTACCTCTATGCAGTGATCTTGCGGCGTCCGGGGTTTATTCGCCCGACCCATGACATTCGAGCCACCCGGTCCTACGAGCGCCCGGCGCACGCTCCCTTGGCGCGCGCCCCCGTCAACTCGTGCGGAAACAGGCTCACATGAGGCGCCAGCAGCGCGAAACGCTCGCGAGCTCCGGGGCGTGCCGGACGGCGCGCCCGCCGGTCGAGTGCCTCGGGCGCCGGCGGGCGCGCAGGTTTCCGGCCAGGAGCGGGCCGTATCGGGACGCGGCAGGTGGCGGAAGGCGGCTCAGGCCGAGCCGAAGAGCAGCCCGAGGGCCACGTCGCGGTAGTGCCGGATGTGACGCAGCGAGCAGTCGGCGGCCGCGTCGGCGTCGGCCGCGGCGATCGCCTCGTACAGCGCGCGGTGCTCGGCCCAGAGCGGGCCCGGGTCGTCGATCTGCTGGAAGAGCCAGCGCAGCCGGCCTTCCAGGGACTCCAGGGCGGTGGCGAGCATGTCGTTGCCCGCGAGTTCCACGATGCGGTGATGGAAGGCGGCGTTGGCGCGCGAGACCCGCTCGGGCCGGCCGGCCAGGGTGGCCCGGCGCGCGTCCTCCAACAGTGCCCGCAGTCCGTCGAGTTGGGCGTCGGTGCGGCGCTCGGCGGCGCGCCGGACGGCGAGCACCTCCAGCGCCTCGCGCAGGTCGAAGAGGTTCTCCACGTCCTGCCGGGAGAGCTCGCGGACGACGATCCGGCGCGGCGAGAGGGCCTGCAGGAAGCCCTCCCCGAGCAGGATGCGGATGGCCTCGCGCACGGGGACCCGGGAGACGCCGAACTCCTCGGCCACCTCGCGCTCGACGAGCCGGTCGCCCGGGCGCAGCCGTCCGTCGATGATCCGGTCGCGCAGCGCCTCGCAGACCTGGTCGCGCAGCCACCCGCCGCCGCCGACGGCCGCCGTCTCGCCCCCGACCGCCTCGGTACCGGTCACGTTCCCCCCTCGCACCCCACACCCCTCATGTCTCGAAGCCATTACGGTATACCAAACGCTTGACGACCCCCGCGCGCGCTGCTTTGGTATACCAAAACGCGGAGCGGGCCCCTCCGCACGTCTGACGTCTCACCCTGTGCGATCCCGAATCGAGGGTTTGTCCGTGAGTACCCCATCGGTCGGCAAGACCGTCCCCCAGGCCCCGGCCGCCCCGGCCGGCGCCCGCCCCAGCCGCGTCCGCTGGACCATGTTCGTCCTGCTGCTCGGCGTCGTCGCGCTCAACTACATCGACCGCGGCTCCGTCTCCGTCGCCCTCCCCCTGATCACCAAGGACCTGGGCCTGTCCAAGGAGACCACCGGCTTCGTCCTCAGCGCCTTCTTCTGGACCTACGCGCTGATGCAGATCCCCGGCGGCTGGCTCGCCGACCGCTTCGGCCCCCGCCGGATGGTCTCCGGCGCCTGTGTCGGCTGGGGCGTGGCCCAGGCCCTCACCGCCGCCGCCACCGGCGCCGGCTCGCTGCTCGGCTTCCGCCTGCTGCTCGGCGCCGTCGAGGCCCCGGTCATGCCGGCCGGCGGCAAGCTCAACGCCCAGTGGCTACCGGCCGCGGAGCGCGGCCGCGGCGCCGTGCTGCTCGACGGCGGCGCCCCGCTCGGCGCCGCGCTCGGCGGCATCATCATCTCCGCGCTCATCGCCTGGACCGGCAGCTGGCGGGCGAGCTTCGTCATCGCCGGCGTGCTGACCGTCCTCATCGGCCTGTACGCCGCCTGGTACGTGCGCGACACCCCGCGCGAGCACCCGGGAGTGAACGACGCCGAGGCCGCGTACATCGAGAGCGCGCACGCCGCGGAGGACGCGGACGGCCCGGCCGACGAGCGCACCGGCCTGCGCCCGTACCTGAAGCACCGCTCGTTCTGGGCGATGTGCCTGGGCTGGATGGGCTTCAACGGCGTCTTCTACGGACTGCTCACCTGGGGGCCGCTGTACCTGTCCGAGACCAAGGGCTTCGACATCAAGACCATCGGCTGGTCGACCCTGGTCATCTTCGGCGCCGGTTTCGTCGGCGAGCTCACCGGCGGCTGGATCTCCGACCGGCGCAAGGCCGCGGGCGCGGGCGCCAACGCCGTGCTGCGCACGATGATGGGCGTCGCGGGCGTGGCCGTGGTCGCCGGACTGCTCGGCGTGGTCCTCGTACCGGACCCGACGACCGCCGTCACACTGCTCTCCGTCGTCATGTTCTTCCTGCGCTGGGCCGGCCTCTACTGGTCGCTGCCGTCGATCCTGGCCGGCCGCGCCAACGCGGGCGTCGTCGGCGGCGCCATGAACCTCTCCGGCAACATCGCCGGCATCGTCACCCCGATCGCGGTCGGCTACATCGTCGGCGGCACCGGCTCGTACACCTGGGCGCTGCTCTACTTCGTCGGCGCGGGTGTCCTCTTCACCGTCTCGTCGCTCGTCATCGACTACAGCAGGAGGCTCGCCGTCCGATGATCCGTATCGGCATGCTCACCCCGTCCTCCAACACCTGTCTGGAGCCGGTCACCTACCGCCTCCTCGACGGCGCCCGGGACCTCGCCAGTGCCCACTTCGCGCGGGTCCCGGTCACCCGGATCGCCCTCGACGGCGGCTCCGACGCCCAGTTCGCCTCCGAACCGATGCTCGCCGCGGCGGCGCAGCTCGCCGACGCGCGGGTCGACGTCATCGCCTGGAACGGCACCTCGGGATCCTGGCTCGGCGTCGACCACGACCGGGCGCTGGCGGCCGCGATCACCGCCGAGACCGGCATCCCCGCCACCACCTCCACGCTCGCGCTGCTCGACGCCTGCGCCGCGTACGGGGTGACCCGGCTCGGCCTCGCCGTCCCGTACACCCGGGACGTCGCCGAGCGGATCGTCAGCACCTACGCGGCCGAGGGCCTGGACTGCACGCTCGCCGAGCCGTTCGGCGTCGCCGACAACGAGGCGTTCGCGCGGATCCCGGAGCCGGACGTGGCCCGGCAGATCGAGCAGGCGGGGGCCGGGGACGCGCACGCGGTGGCCGTCGTCTGCACCAACGTGTACGGCGCGGGCGCGGCCCCCGGCCTCGAAGCCGCGCTCGGTGTACCGGTCTTCGACAGCGTCTCCGCGACGCTCTGGAAGGCGCTCGACCTGGCCGGCGCGCACCCGGCCCTCGACGGGCACGGCGAGCTGCTGCGCTCCGGCAGCCTGCGGGCCGGCTTCCAGCGGGCGCTCACCGAGCTGCGCGAGGCCGTCGGCGCCGACCGCACCACGCTCCGGCTCGACCTGCCCGCGCACGGACTGCACGTGGACCTCACCGCGGGCGAGGCGCTCGGCCCGGGCGTCCGCTCCATCCGCCGCGACGCCGGGCTCGACCAGCGCCGGCTCAACACGGTCGAGTGGCTGGAGGAGCACCGGATCCCGCTGGTCCAGCCGCACTTCCGGGACGACCCGAGGCCGCCGCAGGCGCTGGTCGACGTCTACGGGGTACGCGCGCAGCTGCTCTCCCCCGTCATCCGGGGCGCGGACATGACGGGCTGGATCTCCGCCCACAGCCTCACCGAGCGGGAGTGGGGCGCGGCCGACCGGGCCGTCATGGCCGCCGCCATCGACCGCGTGCACCGGCTGCTCGACACATACGGAAAGGCACACTGAACATGACGGTCAAGGACATCAGGATCGCCCTCGGCGTCGACGTCGACGCCGTCGCCGGCTGGCTCGGCAGCTACGGCGGCGAGGACTCCCCCAACGACATCCAGCGCGGTGTCTTCGCGGGCGAGATCGGCACCCCGCGACTGCTCCGGCTCTTCGACCGGTACGGGATCCGGACCAGCTGGTTCATCCCCGGCCACTCCATCGAGACCTTCCCCGAGCAGACCCGGATGGTGGTCGAGGCGGGCCACGAGGTCGGCGCGCACGGCTACTCGCACGAGAACCCGATCGCGATGAGCCCGCAACAGGAGGAGGACGTCCTCGCCCGCTCGGTCGAGCTGATCGAGGAGTACACCGGGCGCCGGCCCCGCGGCTACGTGGCGCCGTGGTGGGAGATGTCGCCGCACACGGCGGCCCTGCTGCACAAGTACGGCTTCTCCTACGACCACAGCCAGAACTACCGCGACTTCACCCCCTTCTACGCCCGGGTCGGCGACAGCTGGACGAAGATCGACTACTCGAAGGAGGCCAAGGACTGGATGAAGCCGCTGGTCCACGGCCACGAGGTCGACCTGGTGGAGTTCTGCGGCAACTGGTACGTGGACGACCTGCCGCCGATGATGTTCAACAAGCACGCCCACAACAGCCACGGTTACGTCAGCCCGCGGGCCCTGGAGCAGGACTGGCGCGACCAGTTCGACTGGGTGTACCGGGAGCTGGACTACGCGGTCGTCCCGGTGACCCTGCACCCCGACGTGAGCGGCCGGCCGCAGGTGCTGCTGATGCTGGAACGATTCATCGAGTACGTGTCGGGCCACGCTGGCGTCACTTTCTGCACCCTGGAGGACGCGGCCGACGACTTCCGTCGCCGCTTCCCGTTCGAAGGCACGGAGCGCCCGGCCGACATGCGCTGACCCTTCCGTGGGCAGGCGGCCCGGGAGCGGGCCGCCGGTCCCACGGGAAGGAAGCGACATGAGCGACGGGGGTTCCGGGGAGCGGACGCCGTCGGCAGCGGCACCGGCCGCCCGCCCCGGCGAGGGTCTCGACGAGTGTGAGGGGACGGGCCGATGAGCCGCCCGGGTCTGATGTAATCGTCACCGGACGGCCCCCGGAGGTGGGGCCACCGGCGGGGGGAACGTTGGAAGAGCTGACCGCGACCGACCCGAAGCAGGTGGGGCGCTATCGGATCCTCGCGCGCCTCGGCGCGGGCGGCATGGGCCGGGTGTACCTCGGTCGTTCCACCAGCGGCCGGATGGTCGCGGTCAAGGTGGTGCGCGCCGAACTCGCCGAGGACACCGAGTTCCGCCGCCGGTTCGCCCGGGAGGTGGCGGCTGCCCGGCGCGTGACCGGCTTCTTCACCGCGGCCGTCGTCGACGCCGACCCCGAGGGCGACCCCGCCTGGCTCGCCACCGCGTACGTCCCCGGCCTGCCGCTCGACGCGGCGGTCCACGCCCATGGGGCCTGGCCCCGGCGCTCGTTGCTCTACCTGGGCGCCGGTCTGGTGGAGGCCCTGGAGGCGATCCACGGCACCGGGCTCGTCCACCGTGACCTGAAGCCGTCGAACGTGCTGCTCGCGAGCGACGGTCCGCGCGTGATCGACTTCGGCATCTCGCTCGCCACGGAGACGAGCGCCCTCACCCAGACCGGCATGGTGATCGGCACGCCCGGCTACATGTCGCCGGAGCAGGTGACGGGCCGCCAGGTCGGTCCGGCCAGCGACGTCTTCTCGCTCGGCGCGGTCCTCGCGTTCGCCGGGACCGGCACACCGCCCTTCGGGATCGGTGCGCCGCACTCGGTGAACTTCCGGGCCGTGTACGAGGATCCGGACCTCTCGGGCCTGCCCGCGGACTCCGACTTCGTCGCCCGCTGCCTGGCCAAGGAGCCGGAACAGCGGCCGACGGTCACGGAGTTGCTGACCGAGTTCGCGCACCTCCTCGGCGAGACGGGCCAGCAGACCTACGGCGCCGGGCTGCCGAAGGAGACCGACTGGCTGCCCGAGCGGGTGGCGGGAGCACTCACCGGCCGGAACGCCACCGCTTCGGCCGGCGCCGGATCGGGCCACGCCGGTTCGGACGACGCCAGGCGGGACGGCACGGGTGCGCCCGACACGGGTACGGACGGCGCCGGTTCGGCCGACGCACGGTCGGACGGCCCGGGTGCGGACGGCAACGGTACGAACGGCGTCGGCCCCGCGCCCGCGCCCGCGCCCACTCCCCCGGACCCCCGGGACGCCCTGGCCCAGTGGCCCGCGCCCGCCGCGGCCCCCGCCCCGAAGGCCCCGGCTCCGGAGTCCAGCGCCCAGCCGACCCCGGCGACCCCGGCTCCGGCCGCGCCGGCGGAGACGCCCGCTCCGGTCGTACCGGCCACACCGTCGCCGACCGCGACCCCGGCTCCCGCTCCGGCCGTCGTTCCGGCCACGCCGCCGATGCCGGAGCACGCCCCGCCGCTGCCGAACGGCGAGCCGCCGCTCGTCTCCTCCGCCTGGTCGCCCGCCTCGCCGGCCACGTCCCCCGCCTCCGCCTCCGCCACCGCCGGCGCGGGCCGGACCGGCCGGGCCAAGAGGCGCCGCATCGTGGCGATCGCCGTCGCGGCGGCCCTCGTGGCCGGTGGCGGTGTCACCACGGCGATCGTGATGAACCAGGACAAGAAGCCGGGTGACCAGAACACGGCGACGGGCGGCGGTTCGAACGCATCCGGCTCCAAGGGCTCCGCGAGCGGCTTCGACGCGGCGACCGGCAACGTCGTCAACGCCTCCGCCAAGAAGGGCGGCACGCTCGAACTGAGCACCGCGTACGACGCCGACTCCTGGGATCCGGGCCGTTCCTACTACGGCTGGGTCTGGAACTTCCAGCGACTGTACGCCCGTACGCTCCTCACCTACGCCGCCAAGCCGGGCGCGGCGGGCACCGAGCTCGTGCCCGACCTGGCCGAGGCCGCGCCCGAGGTGTCGGCCGACGGCAGGACGTACAGCATCCGGCTCCGGTCCGGCCTCACCTTCGAGGACGGCACGCCGATCACCGCGAAGGACGTGAAGTACGGGATCGAGCGGAGCTTCGCGCAGGACGTCCTGAGCGGCGGCCCGGTCGATCTGAGGGACGCCCTCGACCAGGGGCAGAACTACCAGGGCCCGTTCAAGGACAGGACGTCCACCGGGCTCCGTTCCGTCGGCACCCCCGACGAGCGCACGCTCGTCTTCAGGCTCGCGAAGCCCGACTCGCGCTTCCCGTACCTGCTGGCTTCGGGCGTCACGTCCCCGGTGCCGGAGGCTCACGACACCGGCACCCAGTACGGCGCGAAGCCGGTCTCCTCCGGGCCGTACAAGTTCGCCTCGTACACGCCCGGGAAGTCCCTGGTCCTCGTGCGCAACGACAAGTGGGACCCGGCCACCGACCCGCTGCGCAAGGCGCTGCCGGACCGGATCAAGCTGAACATCACCTCGGACGCCGACAGCGTGTCCACGTCGCTGCTCGACGGCAGGACCGACCTGGACGCGCAGCAGGCCGGCCTGTCGACGGCGGCCACCTCACGGGTGCTGCGGGACGCGCGGCTGAAGGCCGACGCGGACGCGCCCTTCAACGGCCGCCTCAACCTGGTCGCGCTCGTGTCTCCCACCGCTCCCTTCGACAACGCGCACTGCCGCAAGGCCGTGCTGTACGCGGCCGACACGACCCTCCTGCAGACCGCCCGCGGCGGCCCGAACGCCGGTGTCCCGCACGGGAACCTGCTGCCGCCGACCGTTCCGGGCGCCGACGCGTACGACCCGTACGGCCTGACCGCCGGAAAGCCGCAGCCCGTCAAGGCGAAGGAGGAACTGGCGAACTGCGGCCGCCCCAACGGGTTCACCACCAAGATCCTCGTGAAGAGGGACAGGCCCCGGGACGTGGAGACCGCGCAGGCCCTGCAGAGCTCGCTCAGGTCCGTGGGCATCACCGTCGAGATCGTGCAGAAGCCCGTCACGGAGTTCTTCGACGCCGCGGGCTCCCCGAGCACCACGAAGAACCAGGGCATCGGCATGGTGCTGACCAACTGGATCGCCGACGACCCGTTCGGCGCGACCTTCCTCCAGCCCCTCGCCGACAGCCGCCGGATCACCCCGAGCGGCAACAGCAACATCGCCCAGGTCAACGACCGCGAGATCGACGCCCTGTTCGACCAGGCGAAGGCCGCCGCCGACATCGGCAAGGCGAACGGCGTCTACCGGCAGATCAACCACAAGCTCACCGACGGCGCCTACTACCTGCCGGTCGCCGCCGGCAAGACGCTGAACTACCGCGGACCCCGGCTGACCAATGTGTACGTCAACCAGGCGTACGGCATGGTCGACTTCCAGGCCCTCGGCGTCACGTCCTAGCTGTATTGATCACGAGCGTTGTTGACACTGGTCTGGTCTTGAACATGGCGAAGACCTCCGGTGTGGTGGGAGCTGTCTAGGAACTCACCGCCCGGA
>NZ_JBSGBF010000070.1:0-43578 GCF_053601115.1 Streptomyces sp. NPDC004788 | reverse complement strand
GGAGCACCGGGCGCCGCGTCGGCGTCTCGTCAGAGGGGCGGCAGGCCGCGCTCGTACCCTTCGACCTCGTAATGCTCCAGCATGCTCGACACTCGGTCCCGACTGTTCCCGCTCAGGAACGGGATCGCGGCCGTCAGATACCGGCGAGAGTCGAGCAGACCTTCCAGCACCGTGAAGTACACCGCGCCAGACGAGTGCATTCCTGGGATGTTGTACACGTCTTCCACGAGGTCGAAACACCGCCGCAGCAGATCGCTGTCGAGCTCCTCCTTCTCCAGAGCGGGCTGCAAGAGCTCCCTGGTCAGCAGGTCAAGCAGATTCTCATAGAGGTCCAGACCGCTGTCCGTCGTCGGTGGTGCCTCGCCCGCCCGAAGCCCGTACTTCTCCTCCACGAGCGGCCTTGCCTCAGGAACGCGCTCCACCAGAAGGGTGAGGAAATCATCAGCCGTGATCACTGGGGTTCACTCCTCTCGCCGTTCAGGCAATGGCTGGCGCAGGGCATCCCTCACCCCACAGCACGCACCGGACACCATAACCGTTATTCATTTCGTCGGACACCCCAAATGGATCAAGAAGTGACTCCACGGCGGATTTCGAAGCTTCTTCCCACCCGTACTTATAGACGTTCACCGGATACGAGGCCACCGAGGCACCTGTACCCACAATCCCGAATGCCTTGCCGAAGCCTCTCAGGTTCTGAGGCTTCCCCACGGGCTTGGGAGCCTTGAACGGTACCTCCTCGAACACCTGGCCCGTAAGCTCTGACAGCGCCGTGGATTTCAGCACCGCGCTTCTGGACTTCAGCATGGCCAAGCCACACGGGGCCCTGTCTGCACCGCAGCCGGGGCCCTACCTGTGGGCAGCGGAAGTCGAAATGGTCTCAGCGAGTGCACAGGTTAGCGAGTCCAGGGATCATCGCCGTCGTCGGTGAAACATTCTGGCCAGCCACCGGTGCCAGATGAGTGCTGTGGCTATGCCGACGAAGGCCAGGAAGCGTTCAGGCTTGCGTTCGTAGCGGCGGTGGAGGCTGCGGAAGCCGGCCAGCCAGGACATCGGTCCGCTCAAACGACCCACCGGTGCCGGACGCGCCACTGATCAGGCAGGCCAGGCCCGGGGACCGGGTCGGTGCGGTCATGTTGCGAGCACGAGGTCGCCGAGATCGCACGGACAATGGCAATCGTTCGGCTTAAGGCTGATCTTCTCGGCAGCGGGTTGTCTCGGTTGCCACCCCTCGACTCCACCAACCTCCGTTAGGACAACCCCAGGCTACGTCGTCCCGGACCCGGCGGCGCGGAGCCCTGCGTAGTCGAACGGCGGGCGGAGGGCAGATGGGAAGCCCGGCTCAGTGGTAAGTAAGCCCGCAGCTGACGACGTGCGTCTGCTTCTGGGCGAACTGCGGTTCGCTGTCGGTTGTCCACACAACACCTAATGATCAACAGCGGGCCCTCGCCGAGCACGGGCCGGCGCCAACTCACATGCCGCGGTCAGCTCCGGAAAGAGGAGCCAACCCCGGCATCGAGTCCGTAGTCGCTTTCCGTTACCTCAGGCGATGGCGATCCGCGGGTGGGCGCCCGGGCGGATCCAGACCATGATCTTGTCCATCGTCGTGCGCGGGATCGACACGCAGCCGGCCGTCGCTCCTGCCCCGTTGACGTGCAGGAAGATGCCGGCTCCCCGGCCCGGGGTGGCGGGCCAGCGGTTGTAGTTGATGACCAGCGCCTTGGCGTACTGGGTCCGATAGTTGAT
This sequence comes from Streptomyces sp. NPDC004788, assembly GCF_053601115.1. Classification (NCBI taxonomy): domain Bacteria; kingdom Bacillati; phylum Actinomycetota; class Actinomycetes; order Kitasatosporales; family Streptomycetaceae; genus Streptomyces; species Streptomyces sp. NPDC004788. The sequence continues at coordinate 41,832 of NZ_JBSGBF010000070.1, read as the reverse complement.
CAGGTGCTCGCTGCCCCGGTCGCCCGCCTCGGTGAGCGGGAAGTCCGCGCCCTGTTCGCCATGCATCGAGTTGTAGAACTGCGATTCGGGGTCCTCCACCCACCAGTCGTCGGAGTCGACCACGTGGTACGGCATGCTCGTGCCGCCGGCCTCGACGCCGAAGCCCTCGGTGATGGTGTATGTGCCCGACGGCGTGGTGTACGTGCCCTGTTGGCGCGTCGTCCCGTCCGTCACGCCCTTGGACCCGACCCGACCAGCGCTCGTCGCGAACTGCGCCTTCCAGCCGGAGGATCCTTTGGACCAGGCGGTGACCGTGGCGTAGGAACCGCTCGCCTTGACGGTGATGATCTGGGTCGCGTCGCCCACCTGGACGGGGACGGGGAAGTTCGGCGCGCTCGTAGTGGTCGAACTCTGCGTGCCCCCGCTCACACTGCCGGTCCGGGCCGTTGACGACGTCTGCTTCGGTGACGCACCGACCGTGGGCTTGACGGAAGCGGAAGCGGACGCGGACGACGAGGCGGAGGCCGACGAGGACGGCGCAGCGGTGGCTGACACGGACGCCGAGGGCGATGCCGAAGAGGACGGCGACGCGGACCCGCTCGCCGAGTCGCCGGGCGTCGCGGTGGAGCCGGTCGCCCCGTCCGCCACCTGCTCGGCGGCCGGGGCGTCGCCTCCGTCGCTTCCGCAGCCGGACACGAGGAGCAGCGCCCCGCCGGCGGCAGTCACGGCGAGAAGTCTGCGGGCACGAGGGAGGAGAGTCTGAGGGCGGGCCGGCGTGGATGTTTCGGGCAGCACGAGAGAAACCTTCGAGAGCTAGGAGCCGAGGAGGCAGGAAGGGAAACGGGGTTCAGGGAGGAGGACCGGGTCGGGACTCAGCCCTGCGTTCGACCGGCCGTCGCGCGAAGCGTGCCGGCGCAGGTGGCGCGCCCGAAGGACCCGGTGGCCGTGGCGCTCTGGACGTGGCTGCCACGGATCGCGAGGGTGCAGCGCGCGGTGCCGCCATCCTTGCCGAGCAGGATGCCGATGAGCGGGTCCTGGCCGACCGGGATGTCGACGGTCGTGCGCCAGGGCAGCCGCGCACCCCTGACCACGGTCGCCTGCCCGGACTCATTGCGGGCCTGGAACGTGAGGTCGGCGATACCGGTGCCGGTCACCTCGTAGGTGACGGAGGCGGTGGGAGTTGACGGACGTACCGCCTCCTCGCCCCCGCCGCCGTGTCCGAGGACGCCGTACAGCAGCAGTCCGCCGCACACGGCCAGTGCGGCGCCGGGTATCAGCAACCCGGCACGGCCGGGACGCGGACGGGCGGCGGTGGCGGACGAGGGCCTCGCATTTCCCGGCACATTCCGGGATTCCGGTGTTGCCCTCGCCTTTTCGCATGCATTTTTGGCAGCGCTGTCCGAAAGTTTTTCCTCGCCCACGCGAATTCCCTTTCTACTCCGGAACCGGCTCCTTATATGCGATGACGTGGAGCGTTCGCAAGTGTGGGGATAAATCGGGCGCCGATGTTGCGAGAATGGCGAATTGTCGGACTTATGACATCGCTTGACATGGCGTCATCTGAGTGATTACAACCTGCGGCGCCGCTACGTCTGGCCTGCTCATCGGCGCACGCCGGATGTTTTCGGACACCTGTTATGACGTCGTAGAAAAGGAAAGGGTTGCAGTGATAACCACAAGGGGCAGGCTTATTGCGTGCCTGGTTGTGGCCGCGCTCACCAGTAGCGCGCTACCCCAGGTCGCATACGCGGCGCCCGCATCCGATGACGGCGACGGCAAGGGAATTGCCAGTGCCGTGAAGAGCTGGTTCACAGACGATGACGAGCGCACGATCGAGACACCACGGTCGCATGACGAGCTCGGCGTGGCCGACCGGCAGAAGCTGCCGAAGGGCACGAACGCGACGAAGGCCTTACGCGTCAAGGAGCTGACGGACCGGCGCACTTCCAGCGCCCGCTTCTGGCAGTTGTCGGACGGCCGGGTCCAGGCGGAGCTGTCGGCGGTGCCGACCTCCTACCGGGACGCGGGTTCGCCGTCCTGGAAGGCGATCGACACCACGGTCCGGTCCTCAGGCGCGCAGGGCTTCGATTTCGCCAACACCACCAACGAGGGCCGCAGCTGGTTCGGCTCCGACGCCGGCAGGCTGGTGCGGTTCCAGGCACCAGACGGCCGTTCGGTCACCCTGGGCCTGGTGGGCGCGGGCAAGAAGCTGAAGCCCGAGGTCAAGGGCTCGACGGTCACGTACCGGGACACCGTGGGCGGCGCCGACATCGAGTACGGCGTCGGTCCGGGTCGTGTGAAGGAGAACATCACCCTCGCCGAACCGCCCACCGGTCCGCTGAAGTTCGCTTTCAGCCTGGATACCGCCGGCCTCACTCCCAAGGCCCGCAGGGATGGCTCGATCGCGCTGTACGGCGAGCTGCCGAACACCCCGGTGATGGTGATCCCGGCGCCGTACATGACGGACGCGAAGAAGGCGGACGCGTCCGTCTTCGGGAAGACCTACAGCACGCGCGTCACCCAGCGGCTGACCCGCGACGGTGACCGCTGGAAGTTGACCGTCACGCCAGACGCCGCGTGGCTCGCGGCGAAGGAACGGCAGTATCCGGTCGTCATCGACCCGACGATCACGATCGCGCCTTCCCCGACGGATTCGCAGGACGCGATGGTCCTGTCGGACCAGGCGTCCACGAACTTCAACACCACGTGGAAGCTGGCTGCTGGCAAGACCGACACCGGCATCGCCCGTTCGCTGATCAAGTTCCCGCTGAGCGAGATCCCTTCGGGTACGAAGATCGACTCGGCGCGTCTGGAGATGTACTACGACCAGGCGCACACCACCAACGCCAACGACGTCACCATCGGCGCCTACCGGGCGACCGGCACGTGGGACGAGGCCACGGCGAACTGGACCAACACCAGCTCTCTGGTGGGTGAGCTGTCCGGCACCAGCGTCCAGGTCGACGACGGCGACGCCGGCACCACCGCGGCGACCGGCAGCTGGCCTCTGTCGACGTCGTCGCTGGCGCAGTACGGCATCGGCGCCGACTACCGCGCGAACAAGGACTCGGTCGCCGGTGACACGTACACCTGGCAGCCGAAGATCCCCGAGACGGCGTCGTACCGCGTCGACGTGCACTACGTCGCCGCCACGGACCGCGCCACCAACGCCCCGTACACAGTGACGTCCAAGGACGGCACCGCCACGTACACGGTGAACCAGCAGACCGGCACCAATGGTGTGTGGGCCTCACTGAACAACGGCTCGCAGATCAACTTCAACGCGGGTACGACGGGCAAGGTCGTCCTCGGTGACGGCCCCGCCTCCACCTCGACCGCGGTCATCGCGGACGCGGTGCGCTGGGTGGACCCGGCGTCGATCGTGAAGAGCGCCGGTGCGTACAACCAGTGGCACAGGTTCCCGGTCACCGACACCGTCCAGGGCTGGCTGAACGGCACGTACGCCAACAACGGCTTCGTGCTGAAGGCCGCCGACGAGTCGTCCACCGCCCCGACCGGCGGCCCGCGCTACGAGGCCGGCGACGGCGACTACGGTGGCGAAGACTCGACGATCCCGCGGCTGACCGTCACGTACGGCAAGGTCGGCACCGCCCTCAACTCGCCCACGGTGATCCACTCCACGGGCCCGGAGCTGTCGTGGAAGGCCTACGGCAACACCACCGGTGACACCGGCTACGACATCGTCGAGTACCAGCTGCACCGCTCCACGCAGCAGGCGTTCACGCCGTCCGCGGCGACCCTGGTCGCGCCGATCGACAAGAGCGTCACCGCCTACACGGACACCACCGCGACCCCGACCCCGGACTCCTCCTCCGCGGAGATCGGCCGGGCGTACTACTACCAGCTCGCGGTGAAGACGAAGAACGGCCAGCTTCTCGGCTCCCCGACCCGCGTCGTGGGCGTGCCGAAGGCGGGCCGCACCATGCGGCTGATCCAGGGCACCACGGGAGTCGCCGACACCACCCTGTCCTCCGCCCAGCCCACGACGAACGAGGACACCATCCAGTCCTTCGGCGTCGGCCAGAAATGGCTGGAGGTGGGCAACAACTCCACCACGTACGGCAAGGCCCGCGCGGTGATGGACTTCACCACCACCGCCATCCCGACCACGGCCACGGTCCTGGAGTCGCGGCTCTTCCTGTGGGGCGCGGAGACCACCACCGACACCAACGGCGCGATCTACGAACTCCACGGCCTGAACAAGGACTTCACCGAGACGCAGGCCACCTGGAACAACGCCACGTCGACCACGGCATGGACGGCCGCCGGCGGCGACTACTCAGGCACCGTCTCCGACACGGTCGCCCAGGTCTCCGAGGTCGGCCGGCACTGGTGGGACGCCACATCGCTGACCCAGGGCTGGATCAAGACCCCGACGTCCAACCACGGCGCCCTGATCAAGCTGAAGGACGAGTCCACCACTGGCCCGCAGGAACGCACCCTGTTCCTGGCCTCGGAGGCGTCCGACTACCAGCTCGGCCCGCTGCTGCGGGTGATCTACGTCGACTCCACCACGGACGACACATACTACGCGCCGACCACTCCGGCCCGGATGACCCCGAACTCCACGTACACGGTGGACTTCACGGTCACCAACACCACGTCGAGCGCGTGGGCGGCCGGTGAGCGCGTCCTGTCGTACACCTGGAAGCTCCCGGACGGAACGGACATGACCACCGGCGGCAACCAGGCGTCCACGGCCATACCGGCCCTGTCACCGGGCCAGTCGGCGACGATCCAGGCCACGGTGAAAACGCCGATCAACTCCGACTCGGGCAGCAAGCGCACCGAGTACGTGCTCGGCTGGGACGTCAAGAAGGTCTCGGACGGCAGCTGGCTGTCGGTGACGAACACCTCGATCCCGCCGCTGAAGCAGAACGTGGCCGTCGAGGACCCGACCTCCAACGCGCTGGGCCTGGAGAAGTTCTACTCCTACACCGGCAAGAACACCGGCGCCGGCTCGACGGTGATGAACAACCTGTCCTCGGGCAACAGCGTGTGGTCGTACAACGCGTTCACCAACCCGGGCCGCGGTCTGACGACCTTCGCCCGGTTCGCGTACAACTCGCTGGACACCTCTGACACGGTCACCGGTGCGGGCTGGTCGGCGCAGCTGGCGGGCCCGATCCGGCTCGGCGCGCCACTGGAGTTCCACCCCAAGCCCAACCCGACCGAGATCCGCCTGCCCGACGGTGACGGCACCACGCACGTCTTCACCAAGCAGCCCGACGGCAGCTGGAAGGCCCCCGCGGGCGTCCATTACAAGGTGACGGCCAAGGCGGGCCTGGACTGCACCCCGGACAAGGACCCGGTGCCGGACGCCTGGACGCTGCTGCGCCCCGACGGCACGCGCTTCCTCTTCGGCTGCGACGGCTACCTCACGTCGATCATCGACAAGAACGGCAACACGCAGACGTACACGTACGAGGAGCGCAAGTCCAACAACAAGCCGACGAAGTTCCTCACTTACATCACCGACCCGGCGGGCCGGCAGTCGCTGACGGTCGACTACTACAAGAAGGGCGACGCGTCGTACGACTACATCGACGACACGGGCGCCAAGATCACCGGCAGCAACCTGACCAACTCCAAGATCTACGACCACATCAAGTCGGTCACGGACATCTCGGGCCGCAAGGTCTCCTTCTTCTACACGACGAAGGGCCTGCTGGGTCAGTTCATCGACGGTGACGGCTCGTCGCAGCCGAAGGTCTTCAAGTTCACCTACGACGCCACCCAGGGCAACAAGAACGTCAAGCTGGTCAAGGTGACCGACCCGCGTGGCAACGCAACGCAGCTGACGTACTACGCGCCGCAGACCGGTGACGACCCGAAGTACCACTGGTGGACGAAGACCGTCACCGACCGTCTCGGCGGAGACACCGGCTTCGTGTACACGGCCGACACCGCGAACACCAAGTTCACCGACACGACGGTGATGGACGCCGAGTCGCACGCCACGACGTACGTGACGGACGACTTCGGCCGCCCGGTCCAGACGACGAATGCCAAGTCCCAGACGACGAAGATGTCGTGGGACGCGGACAACAACGTCACGTATCTGGAGGAGGACAACGGGGCGAAGACCGCGTACTGCTACGACCAGAAGACGGGCTATCCGCTCTGGCAACGCGACGCGGAGAACAACAAGGCCGGCGTGCCGGACCAGACGGCCACCTGTGTCTCCGACACCACCAAGTGGCCGGCGAACGCGGCGAAGTACGAGTACCAGACCCGCGCCGACGGCTTCTCGGCCGACCTGTTCCGCAAGACGTCCCCGGAGGGCCGGGCCTGGCAGTTCGGGTACGACACCTTCGGAAACCTGAAGACGGTCACCGACCCCAAGGGTGTCGCGACCACGACGGCGGGTGACTACACCACGTCGTACGAGTACGACGCCTACGGTCAGCTGACCAAGGCGACGGACGCCAACGGCAACCCGACCACCAACAGCGGCTTCGGCCCGACCGGCTACCCGGCCACCATCACCGACGCACTGGGCAAGTCGACCACGTTCGTCTACGACGAGCGCGGCCAGGTCACCGAGTCCAACGACGCACTCGGGAAGAAGACCACGCAGACGTACGACACGTTCGGACGGCCACTGGTCAACACGGTGCCCAAGGACCAGGCCGCGGGCGTACTGATCACGACACCGGCGCCGGTGTACGACGCCAACGACAACGTCACCGCCTCCACCGCACCCAACGGCGCGGTCTCGACGGCGGTGTACGACGCGGCGGACGAGATCACCGAGGCGACCGCGCCCAAGGACACCACCACCGGGCCGGAGCGCAAGTCCGTCTACACCTACGACAAGGTCGGCAACCTCAGGACGACCACCGAGCCGAAGGGCAACGCGACCACCGCGGACCCGAACGACTTCATCACCACGAACAACTACGACGAGATCTACCAGCTCACCGACGTGGTCAACGCCGCTGGTGACAAGGTCTCCTACGCGTACGACAACGTCGGCAACGTCACCACGGTCATCGACCCGAAGAAGAACACGACCGCGGACACCACCGACTACACGTCGAAGACCGCCTACGACCTCAACCACCGGGTCACCACGGTCACCGACGCCGCGGGCAAGACCACCAGCCGGTCCTACGACAAGGACTCCCTGGTCGTCTCCTCCACGGACGCCGAGAACAACACCACCGAGATCACCTACGACGAGCGCGGCAAGCAGACCCAGGTCAAGGTCCCGTACACGGGCACCAGCCCGAGCATCACGTACCGTACGACGAAGTACGAGTACGACCAGGTCGGCAACACCACCAAGGTGATCACCCCGCGCGGTGTGGACACGGCCGCCGCGGACGACTTCACCGCCCGTACCGAGTACGACGCGCTGAACCGTCCGGTCAAGCAGTTCCAGCCCTACGACCCCGCCGACACCCGCTACAACAACCCGAACGTCTACACCCAGACCGTGTATGACGCCGTGGGCCGGGTCGCGAAGACCTCGATGCCGCCGTCGGAAGGTCAGACGGTCCGCAACGACACCACCTACAGCTACTTCGACAACGGCTGGGCGAAGTCGTCCACCGACCCGTGGGACATCGTCACCACGTACGACTACAACGAGCTCGGCAAGCAGACCGCCCGCACGCTCACCTCGGCCGGCGGCTCTTCCAACCGCACGATGTCGTGGTCGTACTTCCCTGACGGCAAGCTGAAGTCCAAGTCGGACGACGGTGTGCCGGTCGGCAGCGCTGTCGTGCTCGTCGATAACTCCGACACCCAGAACACCACCTCCACGGGCACCTGGACCAAGGGCAATCTGACCGGCCAGCAGGGTTACGACCACCAGGTCCACGCCGCCGGCACCGGCACGGACGCCTTCACCTGGACCCTCAACATCCCCAAGGACGGCACCTACACCGCCTACGTCAAGTACCCCCAGGTCACCGGGGCGGCGACGACAGCGAAGTACACGGTCACACACTCCACCGGCACCACCGACAAGACCATCAGCCAGGCCGCCGGCGCCGGCACCTGGGTCAGCCTCGGCTCGTACACCTTCACCCAGGGCAACACCGCCAAGCTCCAGCTGTTCCAGAACAGCGCGGGCGCGGTCGTCGCCGACGCGGTCAAGCTCGTCCGCGACAACGCGGGTGACGCCGACGCGGAGAAGAAGACCTTCGCCTACAGCTACGACGTCAACGGCAACCTGACCTCGATCGACGACACCTCCTCCGGTGCCAAGATCGACACCTACACCATCACCTACACCGGTCTGAACCAGCTCGCGAAGGTGACCGAGGCGCTGGCCGGCCAGGAGAAGAAGTCCACCTCCTACACCTACGACGCCAACAGCCAGGTGGAGACGGTCACCCACCCCGACCAGTACTCCAAGTACACCTACGACCTGCGGGAACTGGTCAAGACGGTCTCCGTCGGCAAGACGGCGACCGACGCCAGCCCGAAGGTCACCAGGTACACCTACACCGACCGCGGTCTGAGGCTGCAGGAGACCAAGGCCAACGGCAACACGGTCGACTACACCTACTACCTCAACGCAGCCCTCAAGACCCAGGCCGAGAAGAAGCCCAACGGCACCCTCGTCTCCTCCCACACCTACGCCTATGACGCCAACGGCAACAAGGCACAGGACGTGGCGAAGAAGATGAACGCCGACAACCACGCGGCGTACCTCGACTCCACCACCGACTACACCTACGACCCGGCCGACCGGCTCGCCAAGTCGGTCAAGACCGGCAACGGAGCCGGCACCGAGACCTACGTCCACGACGACAACGCCAACGTCATCAGCCAGACGGTCAAGAGCACGTCCACGACGTACACCTACGACCGCAACAGGCTGCTGAGCGCAACAACGTCCGGCGCCTCCGCCAGCTACAACTACGACCCCTTCGGCCGCCAGGAGTCCGTCACCAGCGGCGGTCAGGTCATCGAGCGGAGCGTATACGACGGCTTCGACCACGTCATCGAGAGCAGCAAGCTCGACGGCGGGTCCATGAAGACCACGAAGTACACCTTCGACCCGCTCGACCGCACCACCTCCAAAACCGCCGACGGCAAGACCACCGACTTCACCTACCTCGGCCTGTCCAACGAGGTACTGAACGAAGAGGTCGCTGGCGTCCTGACCAAGTCGTACCAGTACAGCCCGTGGGGCGAGCGCCTCTCCCAGGTCAAGCGCAACACCGACGGCACGACCGAGGACGGCTACTACGGCTACAACAGCCACACCGACGTCGAGACCCTGACCAGCAGCACCGGTGACACCGAGGCCACCTACGGCTACACCGCCTACGGCAACGACGACACGTCCGAATTCACCGGCATCGACAAGCCCGACACCGCCAACCCGACGCAGGAGGCTTACAACCCCTACCGCTTCAACGCCAAGCGCTGGGACGCCCAGTCCGGCACCTACGACATGGGCTTCCGCGACTACAACCCGGGCTTGAATCGCTTCACCACCCGGGACACTTACAACGGCGCCCTCGCCGACATGGGGCTCGGCGCCGACCCGTACACCGGCAACCGCTACGCCTTCACCGGCGGAAACCCGACCAGCCTGGTCGAGTTGGACGGGCACAGACCGGATGATGGCGGGCGTTACATCTGCTCAAGCTGCTCAGGGGACGCCAAGAAGCTCTACGACTCCCTCTGCGCAAAGTGCTATTTCGCGCAGTTCAACGGAGCCCACGACACGGCAACTCTGTTGATGGCGGGATACCTGATGAGCATGCAGCCTGGCGGAGCAGGCGAAGTATCCATGGATCTCAGCGCCTCTGGAGGCCCCACCGATTCACGCAACTATATTGAAGGCGCCGGCGGCGGAGGGGGAACCGGTAAAGCGGATCTCATCTACTGGACCGCAGACACCGTGTACATCTGGGACTCGAAGAAAGCGGGCAACGAGGAGCGCAAGGGGAAGAGAGAGGTAGAGAGGTACGTCAAGTTCCTGCAGAAGCAGTTGAAGAAGAACGGGGATAATCGAACCGTGAAGGCGGGATTCACTCTTCCCGGCGCAGCTTCCGTCAATTTTCAGAAGCCAGAGGAGTGGGTGACCGCAAGGTCATCATCGGTCTCGTCATCGGTTATTGCGTACGAACAGTGGGATCGCACACCCCGAGCGAATCCACTTCCTGATCCCGTCACGGTTCCACTACCCGTCGCCGAACCCAAACCTCTGATCAACACGGACAACATGGTCGAAGGATTCAGGGACTGGTGGCACCGCAACATCGAGAACCACGACTGGTCGCAGAGCCCATTTTCTCCCGGCTCGGGTGCACCGATTCCGGTCGTCCCGCTGGCTCCGGTGTTCTAGCCATGTCTGCCCGTAGCTAGATCGAGTCCCTCGACCCGCTCGGCCGCCCCTAGCGGCAGCCGAGCGGGTCGCAGGACAATCCGGGCTCTGCAAAACGGGCTACTACGGACCATACACGCGCTTTGCTACAAGCTGCCCTTCCTGAGCAGCCAAAGCATAGAAGGATTGTAGATCCCCTATCCTTCGCCGGACTTCGCTGATCACAAAGTCCGGCAGGCCTCTGAAGTGGTCACGTGCCGCGATGAGCAAGTCGACATTCAATCCGTCGAGAAAATGCGAGACCTCAACAACTTCCTGCCTGTCCAGCATTGTGATCAAATCACTCGGCCCGCCAACCGTGCCCAGCAACGCGCCCCCCAGGATCACCAGGCTCTCAACGCCCTGGACGGGAATCCGGTCCCGAGAGATGGCGATGTTTACCGAATCCCACACCTCTCCCACCGCACAGAAGCCAGCGAAGTCGGTCCCCTCGCCCCACTCCTCCTCGTCCAGCGCTGCCACAAAACGGCTCTCAAGATAATTCAGCCCACGACTGGCCTCATCCTCATCCAGTCGCCACATCGTCACAGACATACCCATCCAGACACCCTCCATTTCCGCTAGAATGCAAGACTTACTGCCAACGCCACTGGCAATTCCATCTGAAGTGGCGCGAATTCGACGTCGCGAAAGAATGGCCCGCTCGATATTCTAGCAGATATCAGAACAGGTCTGCCCGCCCGTTCGGCGCCACCGAGAACGACATCCTCAGGAATCCCGGAACATGGAATCTCGCGATTTCCGGTGAGCCCGCCTGATTCCTCTTCCCTCTTGGCGCTCGCCGAGAATCCTATGAGCCGCTAGGAGGGCAGGGTGGCTCTCGCGCACCGACGATGAGGATCGATATCTGCTGACGGAAATTCAGCCACGGGACCATCTCAGCGGCGCTATTTTTTGCGGGACTTATTCGTTCCGAAGTCGACCGAAGGCGAGGGATGGGAAGTCTTCTTCGCGTGAGGGATTCGATCGGCCTGCATGTCAAAATTCTCACAGTGGTTCGCGATCTGGGGGGGTTCACCTGCTTCGGCCGCAAGGCGTTTCCGAGCCGCCAAATCCTGACTGTTGCCGTGGCCGGAAGCCTGACCCCTGAAGTCGGCACGGCACTTGGCCTCGATGTCCTTGGCCTTGCCTGAGTCGTCCCTGCCAGGCTGTGACGGGCCGCCAGGATCCGACGAGTCAGAGGGAGCTCGGGCGACGCCCCCGGCAGGGGGAGAAGAGGGGCTCTCAGGCACCTTGGGCACCACGGTCGGCGAAGGGGACATCACTCGGTTCTCGGGGCGGTCTTCGTCATCGGGGGCGAGAGCTGCGAAGGCAGCGCCGCTGAGAGAGAGGCTGGCCAAGGTGGTGCCAAATGTGATGCGCATCGGCCATCGGCGCCACAGCCTGCGGGGATGACGGGTAGGGCGAGGACGCCAGTCGTCACGTGAGCGGGTCGGGGCGTCGTTCAGGTCGTCAGAGTCGCGCGCGGCACGAAAGGCGGCGAGCGCATCCGACTCACCCTCGTCTACCAGGGAAGCCGGGATGAGGGCCCCGATCAGAAGGTCTCGGAGTTGATCGGACTCGGGGGAAGCATGGGAGGCACTGATGGCCGGGGAGAGCTTTTCGGTCATCAGTGCCTCCAAGAGACGGGACTGCTGATCCTAGCGGCTGCGCGTCTGTCTGGAGCCTCCTGCGTGTCCGGTGAGGTACGCGCGCTGATGGCTTCTGGGGCTGCGAGGCGCTGCCGGAGGGCGCTCAGGCCTCGGCTGAGGGCAGTTCGTATGGCGCCCGGGCGTTTGCCGAGGATGCGGGCAACGGTGGGACCGTCGAGGCCGACGATGGTGGTGAGCAGGACGGCTTCCGCCTGACCGCGTGGCAGAGCCGCCAAGTGGGAGAGGACCTGCTGGGTGGAGATGTTCTCCAGGGCCCGGTCGTCGGTGCGGTCGAGGGATGGCGGGTGAAGAAGATCGTCGAGACCGGTGGGCGAGGGCTGGGGACGGGCCTTCTGATGGCGCAACAGGTCCAGTGCGCGGTTGCGGGCTATGACGACGGTCCAGGCACGGAAGCCGGCGCCATCGCCGCGAAAGCGCCTCAAGTCCCGGGCGATCTCCAGCCACGCGGTCGACGCGACGTCCTCTGCCTCGTTGCCGACGATGCCCCTCAAGTAACCGATCAGGAGCGGATTGACCAGGCGGTACGCGCTCACGAACGCTTCCTCGTCGCCCTCTTGGGCTCGCCGTACCGCTTTTGTGAGCTCTTGATCGTGTACCCGGACGTCCCGGCCCCCACGCCCGGACGTCCCCTCCCGCTCCTCCACCTTGTGCGCCCCGCTCTCAGTGCTCGTGTCCAGTCCCCCCTGGCGCGCCAGAGAAACATTCCACAGGGATATCACAGGGTGTCTGAGTAACTTCCGTCGCAATGAGCCTATTTACACAGGTCAGGACCGGTAAGGACGTCGGCGAGAGCGCCCGGACAGTGTCAGGTAGAAGGTGTGCAGGGACTCCTCGGCGCCGATGCGGTAGCGGTTCTCGATCTTGCCGAGAGGGCTGCGCACTCGGCCGTCCGGCATCCGTACGCCAACCCGCTGGCCGAAGAATTGCCGCTGCGAGGCATCCAGGTTCACCCACACCGCGCCCGCCCGTCGGACAAGCACCTCACCCACGTACGCGCCAAGCCCGACGAGCATGGGCGGCAGCGGGCCGTCCTGCGGGTCGCTCCCCTGGCGTAGGCCATCCACGAGGAAGTCCACCAGGCGGAGGCTGGCCACGGAGTAGTCAAGTGGGAGGGGGCCCCGCGCGGTGGTCGAGCGGCGGGCGGCGAGGTGTGTGAGAAGCGCGGCCGAGTGGTGGGGCATGTCGCCCGCTGAGACCGCCCAGCCGGTGGCTCCGCCCTGGACCAGGCATCTGCTTCCATCGGCGTTCCGGTCCATTCCCGTCTCCCTCGACTCTCCTCGGGAAGCGGCCGGTCCGATTCCCGTACTTCCCTAGCGGAGCGGGCTCCGGAAACGTCACACCATGCGAAGCCGTGCCCGGTCAGCCGATAACAAGCACCAGGTGAACAACTGTGTGGAGGAATCGTCCGAAGATGCCTGCTGCGCAATGCACGCCGTGTCGGCGGTCGGTCAGCTCGCCCCCTTGTGGATATCGCATGCCCCGGTGAGACCGAGCCGACCGCGAGCCGTCAGCCCCTACGACGCTACGAGTCAACCTCAGCAACCAGCAGAGCTCAATTCTTAGTTCAGAGAAGCCGACGCGTACCGTCTGGACACGACGAAACGACTCCTTATTAGCATTCGATCGAGGTGAGGAAGCTGCGGAAGGTGAACTACAGCCCAAACGTTGAGCCTCGGCTGGGGCGGGCTGCTCGAGCGCACCCACCCCCGTGGTTGAGATGTATGAGCACCTGGCCAGCCAACCTCTCCGGGATCACCGAACTGGTGCCCGCTGTCCCTGTCGGCCTCGACACCGCGAGCGACCTCCGCAACGGGGCCAGTGAACTCACCGCGTACGACGACGAGGTCCGCAAGATGCTTGCTGGACGGCCGCTGCGGCACCTATCACGCAACTCGACTCCTCGTTCACGAGATCGAGGACGTCTGGGCATTCGGTCTCCGAGCCCTGATCGAGGACTCCCTGAGCGATCGGGTAGACGGGCCATCAAAGCCGGCAGCATCGACACCGCCTACTTGACTACTCTGTAGGACTCGACCGCACGCGTCCACGAGCCGCCCCATGCAGCAAAGCATCGGCTCGGTGATACGAGTGCGATCAGCTCCCGTCAGCCGCCCGAAAAGCTATGGCCTGTCTGGCTCTTGTCGAACTAGGGAGGAGGGGTCTGACGGTTCGGCCCGGTGTGGGCGGACGCCGAGTTCCAGAGCAACCGTCGCCTCGGTCACCCGGCGCTGATCATCACGGGCATCAATGTTTCCACACCGGCCGCTACCGGCGCAGACCGGGAACTCATCTTCCACTCTCTCGGCACCCGCCTCGGCCTGAACGGCAGCGGCTTCACAATGCGCTACGCCGCCGGCATCCCCGCCGAGCGGATCCTGAACATCTGCCACCCCGGGCATGCGGTCGGCACAAGAACTTCTCGAAGTTCTTGCTCCCAGCAACCTGGCGTCGAGGCGGGCAACGAGTTGCCCTCAGCCCGGCAACCAGGGCCAGCGAAGACAACCCCCAGCAACTCGCCGCCCTGCCGCCGCCACGCCCCAAGGGTTGCCTCGGTTGCGCCCCCTCGCCTCCGCCAACCTCCGTTAAGACAACCCCAGGCTAACCGGGTTGGAAACACGCGCCCCGGCGCCGGCGCCGCTGTCTTCCCCTCACGTGCTGACCTCGGCGGCGGGAGCTCCGCAGATTGGCGGTGCCGAGATCCTCGGGCCCTCCGTGCAGAGGACGGGATCACGCTAGTGCCGCGTCAGGCAACGTTCGCCCTGTCGACGACCTCCTGTAGGCGTTGGTCGTCGGCGTGGCGGTTTCGCCAGATGATGTAGCGGCGGATCATGCTGCCCTGTTCCTTGTGGCTGGCGTGGTCGGTGCCGTCGAGGGTGAAGTAGCGCAGGGCGGTGAACTGTGCCTCGATGCGGTTGAGCCAGGAGCTGTTGGTGGGGGTGTAGGCGATCTCGACGTTGTTCGCGGTGGCCCAGGTGCCGACCCGCTGGCACTTCTTCGTGGTCAGGTGCGGGGAGAAGTTGTCGCAGATGATGGCGATACGGACCTCGGACGGGTAGAGGGTGCGCAGGTAGCGGCAGAACTCCAGGAACTGGGTGCGCTTCTTGATCGGCTTGATGTGGCCGTAGAGCTTGTCCTTGGTCAAGTCCAGGGCGGCGAACAGGTTCTGTCGAACCTGAACTCTGTCGGCCACGCCGACCAGTTTCAGTGAACGCGCCGATCGGGACCCGGTTCCCGATCGGCGCGTCGCGGGCCGCCGTATCAGCCGAGATGCCGGGCGAAGAACCTCAGCGTGCTCTCCAGCTCGAATGCCGGGATCTCCCCATGCTTGCCGGGGTTGGCGTGCAACGTTTTCTCGGCCGAGGCCAAGGTGTCGAACAGCGCCAAGCTCTGAACCCGCGGGACCCGCTCATCGTCCCACTGCACCAAGAACTCGACTGGGACAGTGATCCGCGCGGCGGCCTCGGCCGACGCCAGCACCCCGCCCAAGCCCAGTACCGCCGCGCGGACCCGCGGTTCGGCAGCGACGAACGGAACACCGAGACCGCATCCCAGCGAGACCCCCCAGTAGCCCACCGGGCCGGCGCCGACGTGCTCAATTTGCTGAACCGCGTCCAGGACCGCCCGCCATTCCGGCACAGTCTGGCGGGCCACGAGCGCCTGGAAGCTGGCGATCAGCGGGGCCAGCTCTTCACCGGCTTCCACGCAAGCCTGGTTCTCAGTCGCGATCCGGTCGTACTCCTCAACCTTCGGCCGGTCGCCGTGGGCGGGAGCGTCGACCGCCACGACCGCGAATCCGCATTCGGTCACGAAGCGGCGTGCACGAGCCAGGACGTCAGGGGCCTTCTTGTGCTGACCGCCACCGTGTCCCATCAAGACGAGCGGACGAGGGGCGACGGCACCTGCCGGCGTCCACAACGCGCCAGGAATCTCGCCGAGGTTGAAGAGCTGTTCGCGGACGCCGTCGGAAGACGTCTCAGAGATGAAGCGCATAGCGATTCATGCCTTTCGGGATGCCTCTGCGGGCACTCCCTAGGCCATGCGAGGGAGGGAGGCCCGACCTGTCGAAGCGTTGATCGGTCTCACCTCCTCAGTTCGCAGCAGTGCACGGCGGCAGGAACGTATCACGAAGGACTCCACCCTGGCCCGGGTGGGGATGCGACAGGGCAAACATTGTCTGATGCGGCACTAGCTTGAATGGGAAATCCTCAGGATTCCCGGCACCCACCGCACCGGGGCCGATGCCGAGAACACCGTCACCCTGACCCCGAAGTCCAGCAGAATCTCCTTGCGGGCTTGGACATCCGAGGCCTTCATCCATCGGTCCTCCACTGTTTCGCCAGTGGGGCGCTGCACCATGCCAGGCGGTCGCTGGGGCTCGCTCTCCAGGTCCTTCAGCTCGTGGGAAAGCTCGATGTAGCGCTCGCGATACCACTCGGCGTCGTCGGGCTGGTCGTAGAGGCCGGCTTCACGGTCGGCGCGCAGGCGCTGCTGGTTGGCCTTGACCTCGGCGATGCGGTCGGCGACGCCGTTTCCGGAGTCGTAGACAGTTTCGACGATCGCGCCGTGCCCGAACTTCTCCAGGAACCAGGCCTCGACCAGAGCGTCCAGCTTCGCAACGCGCATGATGGGAGCCGGACGGCAGTGCTGCGCGTTCTTCCAGCCCTTGTTCCGGGCGGTGCACGCGTAGCGAGGTGGTTCGTTGGCGGACGTCTGGGTGAAGAGCCGGTTGTGGCACTGGCCACACAGGGCCACTTCCGTCAGGAGGTACGACCGGTTGGACTTGCGGCCTCGGTATGGGGCGTCGCCGGCACGGAGCACCTCCTTCAAGGCGTTGTGGGTGGTGCGGTTCCACAACCCCTCGCACAGGCGCACCGGGTTTCCCGTCCGGTCGATGACGGGCTTGCGCTGGTGGACGAGGTAGCCCATGGCCGCCTCGGACAAAAGCATGTTGCGCAGGCTCGTGGGGTACCAGGGGCGCCCACCGGCCGGCTTGCCGTACATCACGGCGAGGTGGTCGGCCGGCGACAGCTCGCCCAGTCGGTTCAGACGAGCGGTCTCGCTGCTCACCGACACGTTCTCGGGGTCGGCGAGGATGCGGCGGGCCACGCTCCGCAGGACCTCGGCCGCATGCGGGTGCAGCTCGACGCGGTCGACCCGACCGTTCGGCACGGTGCGGGCGTACTGGAAGCCGTACGACGGCTTACCCTTCGGGCGGCCCGCGGCACGGATCTTCTTGGTGGCGTCGCGGTTGCGCCGTTGGATGGCGCGCAGCTCCATCTGCGCGCCCCAGGCCTCCATGGTGAAGCGGTTCTCGTCGTTCGGGTCGTCGAGGTTCCAGACGCCCTCGTGCCCGTAGGTGACGAGGAGCTTGTCCTCGTCGCGCATCTTGTAGCCGGTGTTCAGGCAGTCGACCACGTTGCGGCCGAGCCGGTCGACAGCCGCGGCGACGAGCCCGTCGTACTTGCCCCGCTCGTCACGGAGCCACGGACCGAGCTTGGGACGGGTCATCGGGTCGGTGGCGCCGGACACCTCCCAGTCGTCCGCCCGGTCGATGATGTGCCCGCCGATGGCGGCGGCAGCCGTCAGCACGTCCTCCCGCTGCCGCTCGGGCGAGGTCGTGGCGGCGTTGCCCCGCGACAGCCGGCGTGCTCCGAGCAGGCACTTTCCGCAGCCGTCGTACGGCCGCACGACCTCGTCCATGGTGGTACCGCGCATCTTTCTCCCGTTTCGCCGGAGCATAAGGAGAATTGGCGGCCGCACCCAGGACGATCTCGACCGGCTCGATCAGCCCAGGAAGCTCAACCGCACCTGCCGTTGCGGGTTGTCCTTGTTCGTGTCCACCAGGCAGATCGACTGCCACGTCCCCAGCTCCAGCCGTCCGCCGAGCACCGGCAGTGTCGCGTGGGGTGGGATCAGGGCCGGGAGGACGTGGTCGCGGCCGTGGCCCGGGGAGCCGTGGCGGTGTTGCCAGCGGTCGTCGGCGGGGAGGAGGAGGTGGAGGGCGGCGAGGAGGTCGTCGTCGCTGCCGGAGCCCGTTTCGAGGATGGCGAGGCCGGCGGTGGCGTGCGGGACGAAGAGGTTGAGGAGGCCGTCGCGGCCCTGGGCTGCGCGGGTGAGGAAGTCCTCGCAGTGCGGGGTGAGGTCGGTGACGGTCTCGGTGGAGCCGGTGGTGAGGCTGAGGATCGTGGTGTCGAAGGCCATGGGGTCATCCTGCCGTCCGTGGGGCGGGATTGCGCGTCCACGCACCGAGACACCGTTGACCGGGTCCGGAGCGCGTGGCTACGTTCGCGGCATGCTGCGTCCAGCCCTGCTCACCACGCGCGGTCACATCGACCTGCTGCGGGTGGCCTCCGCCGCGTGTCGTCGCGGCCGCTGACGCCCCGGGTCCTTCTCTCCCCTCTTCTTTTCGTTTCCTTTCTTCCACGGCGTGCTGACGCCGCGCGCCGGAAAGGCCGGTTCCGCATGACCGTCCATCTGCACTGGTTCCTGCCCACCGGCGGCGACGGCCGTACCCTCGTCGACCGGCATGTCTACGGCGACGGCGGCATCGGCCGGTCGTCCGCCGCCCGTGGCGTGCGCGCGCCCGACATCGGTTATCTGACCCAGATCGCCAAGGCCGCCGAGCAGTTGGGGTTCGAGGCGGTGCTCACTCCGACCGGGACGTGGTGCGAGGACGCGTGGCTGACGACGGTGGCGCTCGCGCAGCACACCGAGCGGCTGAAGTTCCTGGTGGCCTTCCGGCCCGGCGTGGTCTCGCCCGTACTCGCCGCGCAGATGGCGGCGACGTACCAGCGCATCACGGGCGGCCGGCTGCTGCTCAACGTGGTGACGGGCGGGGACGCGGCGGAGCAGCGGCGGTACGGGGACTTCCTGGACCACGACCGGCGGTACGCGCGGACCGACGAGTTCCTGCGAGTGGTGCGCGGGGTGTGGGGCGGGCAACCGTACGACTTCGAGGGCGAGTACGTACGGGTGGCGGGTGGGCTCACGGCGCTGCCGCCGGATCCCCTGCCGGAGATCTTCTTCGGCGGCTCCTCGGCGGCGGCCGGACCGGTGGCGGCCGAGCACGCGGACGTGTACCTGACCTGGGGCGAGCCGCCGTGGCAGGTGAAGGAGAAGATCGACTGGATCCGGCGGCTCGCGGAGGAGCGGGGCCGAACGGTCCGCTTCGGCATCCGGCTGCACACCATCTCTCGGGACTCGGCGCGCGAGGCGTGGGCGACGGCGGACCGGCTGCTCGACGCGCTGGAGCCGGAGGCCGTGGCGGCGGCGCAGGCCGCGCTCGGCCGCAGCGAGTCGGTGGGGCAGCAGCGGATGCTGGCGCTGCACGGCGGCGGCACGCTGGACCGGGACCGGCTGGAGATCGCGCCGAACCTGTGGGCGGGGGTGGGTCTGGTACGGGGCGGGGCGGGCACCGCGCTCGTGGGCAGCCACCGGGACGTGGCCGACCGCATCGAGGAGTACCACGATCTGGGCGTCGAGCACTTCGTACTCTCCGGCTATCCACATCTGGAGGAGGCGTACTGGTTCGGGGAGGGCGTACGGCCCGAGCTCGCCGCCCGGGGGTTGCTGCCCTCGACATCCCTCGGCCCGGGCCAGGGGGTCACCACATCGCGCCGCCGGATCCCGGAGGCCACGGCAACCCGCCGCACGGCCCCGGACACCTGGGAAGATCCTGACCGCTCACACCGTTAGTGGAACCGTGAACGATTTCGGGGTACACGAAGCGCGGGGCATCGACGTCGTCGTCATCGGCGCCGGTCAGGCCGGGCTCTCCGCCGCCTACCACCTGCGGCGGACCGGGTACGAGCCCGACCGCGACTTCGTGGTGCTCGACCACGCGCCCCGGCCCGGCGGCGCCTGGCAGTTCCGCTGGCCCTCGCTCACGTACGGCAAGGTGCACGGGATGCACGCGCTTCCCGGCAAGGAGCTGACCGGTGCCGACCCGGCGCGGCCCTCGTCCGCGGTGATCGGCGACTACTTCGCCGACTACGAGGAGACCTTCGGCCTGCGGGTCCACCGGCCGGTCGACGTCACGGCGGTGCGCGAGGGCGAGCAGGGGCGACTGATCGTGGAGACCTCGGAAGGGGTGTACGCCGCACGGGCGCTGATCAACGCGACCGGCACCTGGGACCGGCCGTTCTGGCCGCGCTACCCGGGACAGGAGACCTTCCGCGGACGGCAGCTGCACACCGCGCAGTACCCGGGGCCGGAGGCGTTCGCCGGACAGCGGGTGGTCGTGGTCGGCGGCGGGGCGTCCGGGACGCAGCACCTGATGGAGATCGCCGAGCACGCCGCCGCGACGACCTGGGTCACCCGGCGCGAGCCGGTGTGGCGCGAAGGCCCGTTCGGCGAGGTCCAGGGCCGGGCCGCGGTGGCGCTGGTGGAGGAGCGGGTACGGCAGGGGCTGGCGCCGCAGAGCGTCGTGTCGGTCACCGGGCTGCCGCTCAACGACGCCGTCCGGGACGCCCGCGAGCGCGGGATCCTGGACCGGCAGCCGATGTTCGACCGGATCACTCCGACCGGCGTGGCCTGGGACGACGGGCGGACCGTGGACGCGGACGTGATCCTGTGGGCGACCGGATTCCGGGCGGCGATCGACCATCTGGCGCCGCTGCGGCTGCGCGAGCCGGGCGGCGGCATCCGGGTGGAGGGGACCAGGGCGGTACGCGATCCCCGCGTCCATCTCGTCGGCTACGGGCCCTCGGCCTCGACCATCGGCGCCAACCGGGCCGGCCGCGCCGCCGTGAACGAGATCCGCGCCCTGCTCAGTGGCCAGGCCCGGTCGCCGCAGTCCGCGCCGCTCCCGCAGCCCGTCGCCGCTCGTTGAACTCGGCCACGTTCGCCTGGTGTTCGGCGTAGCTGGCGGTGAAGCGGGTGTCGCCGGGCCGGACGGTCACGAAGTAGAGCCAGTCGCCCTTCGCGGGGGCGAGGGCGGCCGCCATGGCCTCGTCACCCGGGTTTCCGATGGGTGACGGCGGCAGGCCCCGGCGCTCGTAGGTGTTGTACGGGCTGTCGATGCGGGTGTCCTGGTGGCTGGTGTCGACGGTGTCGCGGCCGAGGGCGTAGTTGATGGTGGAGTCCATCTGGAGCGGCATGCCCTGGGCGAGCCGGTTGTAGACGACGCGCGCGACCTTGCCCATGTCGTCGGCGGTGTCGGCCTCGGCCTGGACGATGCTGGCGACGATCACCGCCTCGTGGACGCTGATCCCGTGCTGCCGGGCGCCTTCCGCGACGCGGGCGGTTCCGAAGCGCTTCACCGCCGTCTCGACCATGTAGCGCAGCAGACCCTCGGCGGTGGTGGCCTTGCCCACCGGATAGGTGGCCGGGAAGAGATAGCCCTCGGGGTTGCCTCCCGCGGCGGCCGGGAGGGCGAGACCGGTGGCCGGCGCGTGGGCGGCCTTGCGGGCGGTGCCGGCCGGCAGGCCGAGGGCGCGGTCGACGGCCGCGTACACCTCCCCGCCCCGCCAGCCCTCGGGGATCAGCAGGGTGCGCTGCTTCTCGGGCGCGGGTCGGTCGGACGGTCCGCCGAGCAGCAGCAGGGGCACGGCGACCGCGGCGGCGAGACCGAGGACGGCGCTCACGAGGACGACGAGCCTGCCGCGCCGGGTGAGCCGGGGACGGCGGCGACGGGGTGCGGGCTGCCAGGTCCGGTTCGTCATGGTTTGCACGCTAACCCGGCCGCGCGCCGATTCCGGGGAGCCGCACGCGGCGCGCGCACCGGGCGTGGACGCGCCAGCGCCGCCGGTCCCCTGGGACGGGGGGCCGACGGCGCTGCTTCCTGCTGTGACTCGTGCGTCAGATCAGCCAGCCCAGGAAGTGGACGACGCCGGCGAGCAGGTTGGTGATGACGTTCATGATGGTGCTTCTCCTCGTGCAGAGCTTTCTGTGGGACTGCGCAGTCGCGGTCTGCAGCCCGTCACTTGCGCACCGTAATCATCAGCCGCCACACGGGAGTTGGGCAATGAAATCCGGGACGATCACACGTTCTGGGGAACAACCGCTCCCGCGTTCGTGTGTTCGTCACGGCGCACCAGGGCCGCGTACCGTCCGTCGAGGGCCAGCAGTTCCTCGTGTGTGCCGCGCTCGGCGATGCGGCCCGCCTCCAGGACGACGATCTGGTCGGCATCGCGGACGGTGGAGAGCCGGTGGGCGATGGTGATGGTGGTGCGGCCCGCGGAGAGCGCGTCGATCGCCTGCTGGACGGCGTGTTCGGTACGGGTGTCGAGGGCGCTCGTCGCCTCGTCGAGGATCAGCACGGGCGGGTCGCGCAGGATGGTGCGGGCGATCGCCAGGCGCTGCTTCTCACCGCCCGAGAAGCGGTAGCCGCGCTCGCCGACGAGGGTGTCGTAGCCGTCGGGGAGCGACGCGATGTGGTCGTGGATCTGGGCGGCGCGGGCCGCGGCCTCGATCTCGGCGTCGCTGGCGTCGGGCTTGGCGAAGCGCAGGTTGTCGGCGACGGAGGCGTGGAAGAGGTAGGTCTCCTGGGAGACCACGCCGACGGCCCGGGCCAGGGTGTCGAAGTCGAGGTCGCGCACGTCGACCCCGTCGAGGGTGACCCGGCCCTCGGTGACGTCGTAGAGCCGGGGCACCAGATAGCTGAGGGTGGACTTGCCGGAACCGGTGGGACCGACGACGGCGAGGCTGCCGCCGGCCGGGACGGTGACGTCGACGCCGTCGAGGGTGGGGCGGCCCGCACCCTCGGGGTCGTAACGGAAGCCGACCTTCTCGAAGGCGACCTCGCCGGACACCTTCGGGAGGCGGACGGGCTCGGCGGGCTCCGTGATGTCGACGGGCAGGTCGAGGTACTCGAAGATGCGCTGGAAGAGGGCGAGCGAGGTCTGGATCTGGACGCCGGTCGACAGCAGGCTCACGGTGGGCCGGAAGAGGCCCTGCTGGAGCGAGACGAAGGCGACGAGCGTGCCCAGGGAGATCGCGGGGCCACCGATGTCGTGGGAGAGTCCGGCCGCCCAGTAGAGCAGCGCGGGCATGGCGGCCATGACGATACCGATGACGGACATCCGCCAGCGGCCGGCCATGGAGGAGCGCACTTCGAGGTCGACCAGGCGCTCGGACTCCTCGGCGAAGGACTTCGTCAGGGAGTCGGCGCGGCCCATGGTCCGGCCGAGCAGGATGCCGCTGACGGAGAGGGACTCGGTGACGGTCGCCGCCATGGCGGCCATCTGCTTCTGCCGCCGGGTGGTGATGCGCTTCCGCTCGCGGCCGACCCGGCGGCTGATCCAGGCGAAGACCGGCAGCAGGAGCAGCGAGACGAGGGTGAGCCGCCAGTCGAGGGCGAGCATGGCGACGACGGTCGCGATCACGGCGGTGACGTTGGAGACCAGGGAGGTGGCGGTCGAGGTGACCGTCGCCTGCATGCCGCCGATGTCGTTCGCGATCCGGGACTGGACCTCGCCCGTGCGGGTGCGCGTGAAGAAGGCCAGCGGCATCCGCTGGAGCTGGGCGTAGACACCGGTGCGCAGATCGTGCATGACGCGCTGGCCGACGGTGGTGGATATCAGCGTCTGGAGCACGCCGAAGACGCCTGAGACCACGGCGGTGGCGATCATGCCGAGCGCGAGCAGGCTGAGCAGCCCGGTGCGGCCCTGCGGGATCGCGGTGTCCAGGATCTCGCGCAGCAGGAACGGCGAGGCGATCGAGACCAGCGACGACGCGGCCACGAGCAGGCCGACGAGGGCGAGCCGGCTGCGGTAGGGCCGGAACAGCCGCAGAATGCGCCGCAGCTGGGCGGGCTCCTCGGGGCGGCGGGAATCACGGGCGGGGGGTGTCCAGGTGGACTCGTCGTGCGGATGCATGGGCTCCTACGAGGGTTCGGGGATGTGCCAGGAGAGGCCATCAGAGCATAGCTCATTGTTACCTATACTCACAATGAACCGGGTCCTGATAAAATTCCGTCATGAGCAACCCCGCCCCGGACGCACCCGGCGCCACCGACCCCGACGGTCTCCTCGCCGAGCAGCTGCTGCGGCTCACCCGCCGGCTGCACCGCCTCCACAAGCGGTATCTGGAGCCGGTCGGCATCACGCCCGCGCAGTTCCGGCTGCTCCGTACCGTCGCGCACTACGAGGAACCGCCCCGGATGGCCGACCTCGCCGCCCGGCTCGAAGTGGTCCCGCGCGCCGTCACCAGTCTCGTCGACGGCCTGGAGGCGGCCGGCCGGGTGCGCCGGGTGCCCGATCCCACGAACCGCCGGGTGGTGCGGATCGAGCTCACCGACGCGGGCCGCGACACGCTGAGGGAGCTGCGCAGCGCGCGCCGTGGGGCCGCAGAGGACATCCTTGCCCCACTGACCGTCGAACAGCGCAAGGTGCTCGGAGGTCTGCTGTCCGCCCTGGTCGACCAGGGGCCGGAGCGCGGCTGCTGAGTCCGGGGCGGCCGGCTGCTGAGTCCGGGGCAGCCGGGACCGGGGCACGCCGCGCACTGGAGGGGAGCCCTGGCCATGCCCGTACTGGAACCGAGTCCGCGGGCCCTGCGCGCCGGTACGACGCGGCGGGCGGCGCCCGACCGGGTGCCCGACCTGCAGGCCCGCGGCACGCCGAAGCACCTGCGCGAGGAACTGGTCGCGATCCTCGGCCCGGAGAAGGTGCTGGGGAGGATCTCCGACCTGGTGCGGTACGCCTCCGACGCCAGCCCCTACCGTTTCGTACCCCAGGTCGTGGTGGTCGCCGAGGACGTCGACGACGTGTCCGCGATTTTCTCGTACGCGCACGGCAAGGGCCGCGAGGTGGTGTTCCGGGCCGCCGGGACGAGCCTGAACGGGCAGGCGCAGGGCGAGGACATCCTGGTGGACGTGCGCCGCCACTGGGCGGGTGTGGAGGTCCTGGACGGCGGCGCCCGGGTCCGGATCCGGCCGGGCACGACGGTGGTCCGGGCGAACGCGGCCCTCGCCCCGCACGGCCGGGTGCTCGGCCCCGACCCGGCGAGCGCCATCGCCTGCACGCTCGGCGGCGTGGTCGCCAACAACGCCTCCGGCATGACCGCCGGCACCACCCGCAACTCCTACCGGACCCTCGCCTCGCTGACCTTCGTGCTGCCGAGCGGCACCATCGTCGACACCGCCGACCCGGCCGCGGACGAGGAGCTGGCCCGGGCCGAGCCGCGGCTGTGCGCGGGGCTCATGGGCCTCAAGGCGGAGATCGAGGCGGACCCGGAGCTCACGGCCCGGATCCGCGCCAAGTACGCGATCAAGAACACCAACGGCTACCGGCTCGACGCCTTCCTCGACGGCGCCACCCCCGTCGAGATCCTGCGCGGCCTGATGGTGGGCTCGGAGGGCACCTTCGGTTTCATCTCCGAGCTCGTCTTCGACACCCTCCCGCTGGACCGCGAGGTCGCCACGGCCCTCCTCTTCTTCCCGTCGTTGCCCGCCGCCGCGGCCGCCGTGCCGCACTTCAACGACGCGGGGGCGCTCGCCGTCGAGCTGATGGACGGCAACACCCTGCGGGCCTCGGTGAGCGTGCCCGGGGTGCCCGCCGACTGGGCGGAGCTGCCCCGGGAGACGGCCGCGCTGCTCGTGGAGTTCCGGGCGCCGGACGAGACCGCGCTCGCGGCGTACGAGGAGGCCGCCGCCCGTGTCCTGGCGGAGGTCGAGCTGGTGGCGCCGGTCGCGTCCGTCGACAACGCCTTCACGCGGGACGCGCGGACGATCGGCGGGTACTGGAAGGCCCGCAGGGCGTTCGTGACGGCCGTCGGCGGCTCGCGCCCGTCCGGTACGACCCTGATCACCGAGGACTTCGCGGTGCCTCCGGCCCGGCTCGCGGAAGCCTGCGCGGAGCTGCTCGAACTGCAGGCCCGGCACGGCTTCGACGCCGCCGTGGCCGGTCACGCGGCGCACGGCAATCTGCACTTCCTGCTCGCCTTCGACGCCGGCGACCCGGCGGACGTGGAGCGGTACGCGGCCTTCATGGACGAGTTCTGCAAGCTGACCGTGGAGCGCTTCGACGGCTCGCTGAAGGCCGAGCACGCCACCGGCCGCAACCTCGCACCCTTCCTGGAGCTGGAGTGGGGCGCCAAGGCGACCGAGCTGATGTGGCGGACGAAGGAGGTCATCGACCCGGACGGCGTCCTCGCGCCGCGGATCGTGCTCGACCGCGACCCGCAGGCGCATCTGCGCGGCCTGAAGACCATCCCCACCGTGGAGCCGGTCGCCGACCCGTGCATCGAGTGCGGCTTCTGTGAACCCACCTGTCCCAGCCACGACCTGACGACCACGCCGCGCCAACGGATCGTCCTGCGGCGGGAGATGATGCGGCAGGCCGACGGATCGCCGGTCGAGACCGGCCTGTTGGCCTCCTACGGCTACGACGCCGTCGACACCTGCGCCGGCGACTCCACGTGCCGGCTGGACTGCCCGGTCGGCATCGACACCGGGGCACTCATGAGGCGCTTCCGGCACGAGCGGCACTCGCCGCGCGAGGAACGGATCGCCGCGCTCGCCGCCACGCACTTCCGGGCCGTCGAGGCGTCCGCCCGGCTGGCGGTGGCGGCGGGGCGGCGCGTCGGCGACCGGTTCCTGGAGTCGGCGACGGGTCTCGCGCGCAAGGCCGTGCGGCCCGATCTCGTACCGGAATGGCTGCCCGAGATCCCCGGCGCGGCGCCCCGCCGGCTTCCCCGCACCCATCGTCCGGCCGCCGTCGCGGTCTACTACCCGGCCTGTGTGAACCGGATCTTCAGCAGTCCGGAGGGGCACGAGGAGCACGAGGAGAGCGCGGGACACGGGGGACACGGGGGGCACAGGGGACCGTCGCTGCCGGAGGCGGTGGTGGCACTGTCGGCCCGCGCCGGGCGGCCGGTGTGGATCCCGGACGACGTGGCCGGCACGTGCTGCGCGACCATCTGGCACTCCAAGGGGTACGAGCGCGGCACCGAGGTGATGGCGAACCGGATCGTGGCGGCCGCCTGGGGCTGGACGGCCGGCGGCCGGCTGCCGCTGGTCGTGGACGCTTCCTCGTGCACGCTCGGCATCGCACACGAGGTGGTGCCGTATCTCACCGACGAGAACCGGGAGTTGCACGCGGAGCTGACGATCGTCGATTCACTGGTGTGGGCGGCCGACGAGCTGCTCCCCCGGCTCGACGTGCGTCGCCGGGTCGGCTCGGCCGTCGTCCATCCCACCTGTTCCATGCGGCACTTGGGTGACGTGGAGGAACTGACGCGGCTCGCCGCGGCGTGCGCGGAGGAGGTCGTCGTGCCGAGAGACGCCGGCTGCTGCGCCTTCGCCGGCGACCGGGGCATGCTGCACCCGGAGCTGACGGCCTCGGCCACGGCGCGCGAGGCGGCGGAGGTCACCGCCCGGCCCTTCGACGCGCATCTGTCGGCCAACCGGATGTGCGAGATCGGCATGGACCGGGCCACCGGCCGCACGTACCGGTCGGCGCTCCTGGAACTGGAGCGCGCGACCCGGCCGTGACGCCGTGGCGGATGTCCGGGCCCGCCGGTCGTGGCGGGCCCGGCGTCCGTACGCGGGGACGTCCGTACGCGGGGACGTCCGTACGCGAGGACGTCCGTACGCGAGGACGTCCGTACGCGAGGACGTCCGCACACGGGGACGGGTCAGCAGCGCCGCGAGTCCTCGACCAAGGTGCCCTGGGCGGTCCTCAGCGTCCGGTCGTAGCAGCCCTCGGAGCCGTACAGCCGGTAGCGCTCCTCGCTGGTGCCGACGGCGTGCCGCTGTTCACGCGGGACGCCGAGGTTGAAGGCGGCGTCACCGGTGTACGTGTCGTCGAGCCGCGACCAGGACAGGCGCTTGTCGCCGCGCACGACGGCGATGTCCGCGCGGTCGCCGACGGTGAGGACGGTCCGCAGCCGGTTGGCGGCGTCCACGCTGATCTCGCCGTCCATGGTGTACGTGCGGTGGGTGCGGGTCGTGGTCCAGCCGACGGTCACGGTCTCGTCGTCGCTCCACCGGGCGGCGAGCGCGTCCGGGTTCTCGTCCGCGCCCCAGCGGTGGGTGGAGCGGTGGTCGACGGTGCGGGTGACGGTGGTGTCGACGCGGCCGTGCGAGGTGTTCAGGTGACCGGCGACGGTGAGGGTGTGCCCGCCGGTGGTCTCCAGGACGTCGGGCGAACCGGCCGAACCGGGCGTGTGGACGGGCGAGTTGCGCAGCGCGCCGGCCTCGTGGCGGTCCAGGGCGCCGGTGACGACGGCGCGGCCCTCGTCCTGCCAGAGCAGCACGTTGGCGGGGACGCTCCACCCGCTCTGTCCGGCCGGGACGCCGGCGACGGAGACCTCGACGCGGTGGGCCCGGCCGTCGTTGAGGACGGCGGCGAAGGGCGTGAGGTCGTAGACGACGGGCTGCACGTCGAAGGCGCGCGGCGCGGGGGTCACGTACCAGAGGAAGGGGTTGGACCAGCCGCCCGTCCACACGTGCGGGAACGGGGCGGCGATGCCGGCGAGTTGCCCGTCGACGCTGATCTGCACCTCGCGGTACGGGCCTTCGGTCGCCTTGCAGGAGTACGGGGCGGCGTCGGGGACGGTGAGGTACCAGAACTCCTCGCAGCCGCCGCCGGAGCCGGTGGCGTACACCTCCGCGAGGATCCGCTCGGTGTTGCGCGGGGTGGTGAGGCTGCCGCCGGTCAGCGGCAGCACCCGGTCGGGGGTGGCGGCGGGCTTCGCCTTGCCGTGGGCGGTGTAGAAGGTGAGGGTGACGCGGACGTCGAGGACACCTGTGTAGGTGTCGTTGACGACGTTGCCGATGAGCATCTCGACGGACTGCGGGCGGCTGAAGGTGTCCCGGTAGCGGGTGACGTCCTTCTGCACGGACCAGGCGATGCCTTCGGGCGAGGGCTCGGGGGTGGAGGTGCGGAGGATCTCGACGCCGCCGACGGTGAGGTAGCCGAGCCGGTCGTACTGACGGCCCTTCACCTTGCCATCGAGGCGGAGCACGACCTTGTTCCAGCGCGTGCCGCACTCCTTGGGCGGGGCGTAACTCCCCTGGAAGGGCGTGAAGTCGCGGAACTGGGTCTCGACCAGGGTCACTTGGCAGCTGCGGGTGTCGGGGGTGTCGATCGGCGGCGCCGCGGTGACCGGGTCGTGCCAGTCGGTGGTGAACTCGGCCGGCGGGGTGGCGGGGGCCTCGTCCGCACCGGCGGAAGCGGGGGCGGCGAGCAGCAGTCCGGCGGCCAGGGTGAGGCCGCCGATCATGCTCATGATCTTCCGTTGTCTCATGGGTCGTGAGTGAAGCGCGGGCCGGGTGAGCTGGTCCAGAGGGCGTGGGCCCGCCTTGGCCTGATGTGTTCGGAGTTGCCAGAAAATCGATTGCCGGAGGGCCGCTCGCGGCGCAAACCTTGGAGGGTTCGGAAGGCCCCTCGGGCCCATCCGACCCCGATCCGACGGACAGGCCCGAAAGGCCGCCGTCGCAACCCTTGGGGCGCCATGCAGATCAAAGACCTTCCGTACGCCGACCCAGGGGTGCCGGACGTCCGCTCGGGACCGCGCTTCCTGCTCTGGCTCGGCCGGAACCAGCTCGGCGGTCAGCTGAAGTGCCTGCTGTGGGGCCTGCTCCTGCAACTGGGCATCGCCGGCCTCCCGCTGGGCGTCGGACTCGCCGTGCAGGCGGTCGTGGACCGCGACGGCGGGCGGCTCGCGCTCGGCGCGGGGCTGCTGGTCGTGCTCGGCGTGGCGATCGCGACCGGCGACGCCATGGTGCACCGGGTGAGTGTGACCAACTGGATCACGGCCGCCGCCCGCGTCCAGCAGCTGCTCTCCCGCAAGACGGCCGAGCTGGGGGCCGTCCTGACCCGCCGGGTCGCGGCGGGCGAGGTCGTGGCGGTGTCCACGAGTGACGTCGAGAAGATCGGCTGGTTCGTCGAGGCGGTCTCCCGCTTCGCGTCCGCCGCCCTCACCCTCGTCCTCGTCTGCGTCGGGCTGCTGCTCTACCAACCGGACCTCGGACTGGTCGTCGCCCTCGGCGTGCCCGTCCTCGCGCTCGCCGCGCTGCCGCTGCTCCCCCGCGCCACCCGCCGGGCCGACGAGCAGCGCGAGAAGTCGGGCCGGGCCACCGAACTGGCCTCCGACACCGTCGCCGGACTGCGGGTGCTGCGCGGCATCGGCGGCGAGGAGCTGTTCCTCAGCCGCTACCGGGCCGCCTCCCAGGAAGTGCGCCGGGCCGCCGTGCGCAGCGCCCGGATGTGGGCGCTAATCGCGGCCGTGCAGGTGCTGCTGCCGGGTCTGCTGCTGGCGGCCGTGGTCGTGTACGGGGCGCGGCTCGCGCTCGGCGGGCGGATCACGGTCGGCGAACTGGTCACCGTGTACGGCGCGGTGGCGCTCACGCACCATCCGCTGCGCAACTTCGAGGAGATCGCCATGGCGTACTCCTTCTCGCGGCCGTCCGCGAAGCGCGCGGCGCGGGTGCTCGCCCTGAGCCGTACGACCACCGCGCAGGCCGCGCGGACCGCCGGGGACGAGATCCGTCCGGGCGGGGACCTGTACGACCCGGTGACCGGAGTACGGGCGCCGGCCGGCCGGTTCACCGCGGTGGTGTGCGGCGACCCGGACGCGGCCGGGCGGCTCGCCGACCGGCTCGGCGGCCATCCGGCGGAGCCGGGCGAGGACCACTCCTCCGTCCTGCTCGGCGGGGTGGCCCTGGACGGACTCGCGCTCGGGACCGCCCGCGGCGCCGTCCTCGTCCAGGACAAGGACCCGGTGCTGCTCTCCGGCACGCTACGGGAGCTGCTCGACGTGCCGTCGTCCGGCCGGGTCGCGGCAGCGGAGGCGCTGGCCGCGGCGCAGTGCGGTGACGTGCTCGACGCGCTCGCGCAGGCGTCCGTGGACACCGGCGGCGACCCGATGCGCACCCGGATCACCGAGCGCGGCCGGTCGCTCTCCGGCGGCCAGCGGCAGCGGCTCGCGCTGGCCCGTTCCCTGGTCACCGACCCGGAGGTGCTCGTCCTGGACGAGCCGACCTCGGCGGTCGACTCGCACACCGAGGCCCGGGTCGCGGCCGGGATCAGGCGGCTTCGGGCCGGGCGGACGACGGTGGTGCTCGCCTCCTCGCCGCTGCTGCTCGACCTCGCCGACCGGGTCGTCCTGGTCGAGGGCGGCACGGCGGTCGCCGTGGGCACGCACCGCGAACTGCTCGCGGCCGAGCCCCGCTACCGGGCCGTCGTCACCCGCGAGACCGACGACGAGACCGCCGGCAAGGGCGTCGACGAACCGGATCTCGTCCTCGACACCGAGCTGAGCCGCCTCGGCGAGCTGGAAGGAGAAACGGCATGATCGGCGTGGCGCCGCCGGAGTACGACCCGGCGGCACCCCGGTCCGCGACCACCCTGCCCGTGGGCACGGCGGCGACGGTCCGGGCGTACGTACGGGATCTGCTGCGCCGTCACCGGGGCGCCTTCACCGTCCTGGTCACGGTCAACGCGGTCGCCGTCATCGCCTCGATGGTGGCGCCCTATCTCCTCGGCACGGTCGTGGAGGACCTGACGGCCGGGGCCCGGGAGCTCCATCCGGCGCGCACGGGCGCCCTGTTCGCGATCGCCCTGGTGGTCCAGACGGTGTTCACGCGGCTGGTACGGCTGCGCGGGGCGATGCTCGGCGAGCGGATGCTGGCCGATCTGCGCGAGGACTTCCTGGTGCGCGCGGTGGCGCTGCCGCCGGGCGTCCTGGAGCGGGCCGGCACGGGCGACCTGCTGTCGCGGATCACCACCGACATCGACCGGCTGGCGGAGGCGATGCGCGAGGCCGTGCCGCAGCTCGTCGTCGGCGTGGTGTGGGCGGCGCTGCTCGTCGGCGGCATCGCGGTCACCGCGCCGCCGCTCGCCCTCGCGCTGCTCGTCGCCGCGCCGCTGCTGGTCGTGGGCTGCCGCTGGTACTTCCGGCGGGCCCCGGCGGCGTACCGCTCGGAGGCGGCCGGTTACGCGGCGGTCTCCGCCGTGCTCGCCGAGACCGTGGACGCGGGCCGTACGGTCGAGGCGCACCGCCTCGGCGCGCGCCGGATCGCGCTGTCGGACCGGCGGATCGCCGAGTGGACCCGATGGGAGCGGTACACGCTCTGGCTCCGCTCGGTGCTCTTCCCGGTCGTCGACCTCACCCACACCCTGGTCATCACCTCGGTGCTGCTCGTCGGCGGCGGCCTCGTCCTCCACGGCTGGCTCGACGTCGGCGAGCTGACCACGGGCGCGCTGCTCGCGCAGATGCTGGTCGACCCGATCGGGATCGTGCTGCGCTGGTACGACGAGCTCCAGGTCGCCCAGGTGTCGCTGGCCCGCCTGGTGGGCGTCCGGGAGATCGAGCCGGCGGCCGGCGACCCGAAGACGCGGCCCGAGGGACGGGAGGTCCGGGCCGACGAGGTGCGCTTCGGCTACCGGGAGGGCGTGGACGTGCTGCACCGGGTGTCGCTGGACGTCGCCCCGGGCACCCGGATCGCCCTGGTCGGCCCTTCGGGCGCCGGGAAGTCCACGCTGGGCCGGCTGCTCGCCGGCATCTACGCCCCGCGCACCGGCTCGGTCACCCTCGGTGCGGCCGAACTGGCGCGGATGCCGGCCGAGCGGGTGCGCGAGCACGTGGCCCTGGTCAACCAGGAGCACCACGTCTTCGTCGGCTCGCTCCGCGACAACCTGCGGCTCGCGCGGGCGGACGCCGGGGACGGGGAGCTGTGGGCGGCGCTCGCCGCGGTGGCCGCGGACGGCTGGGCCCGCGCCCTCGACGCCGGCCTGGACACCGAGGTCGGCTCCGGCGGCCTGGCGCTCACCCCGGCCCAGGCCCAGCAGGTGGCGCTCGCCCGGCTCGTCCTCGCCGACCCGCACACCCTCGTCCTGGACGAGGCCACCTCGCTGCTCGACCCGCGCGCGGCCCGGCACCTGGAGCGCTCCCTCGCCGGGGTCCTGGACGGCCGCACGGTCGTCGCCATCGCGCACCGGCTGCACACCGCGCACGACGCCGATCTGATCGCGGTCGTCGAGAACGGCCGGATCAGCGAGCTGGGCAGCCACGAGGAGCTGGTCGCGGCGGGCGGGGCGTATGCGGAGCTATGGCGGTCCTGGCACGGGTAGGCGGCGGTGCCTGGCGCCGGTGCCGGTAGCGGGGCGCCCCCGGCTCGGGGGATCCGAGATCCCGGATCCGAAATCCGAAATCCGGGATCCGGGATCCGGCTGCTCTACAGATAACCGAGCGCCGTCGCCCCGCCCACTCCACCCAGCACCATGAACGCCGGCATCAGGACCTTCAGCTCGACCCAGCTGCCCGCGCGGAAGCGCATGCCCTTCGGCGGGCCGATCGGGTACCAGCGCTTGCGGCCGACCGGGATGGGCCACAGGATCGGGCAGCCGGAGACGGTCAGGGCGTCGCCGATGTCGTGGACGAGGGCGCCGAGGACGATCGGCAGGCCGAGCCACAGGTACTCCTGGCCGGGCGCGGTGAAGAGCCAGCCGGCGCCGTTGCCGGGCTGGTCGAGGACACCGGCGAGGATCCAGGCGCTGGTGGCGCCGAGCAGCCAGACCAGGACGTCGCTCGACATCCGCGCGGCCCGCCACAGCAGGCCCTCGACCGCGAGCACGAGGTGGACGAAGAGGATCGCGAGGACCGCCCAGCGGCCGCCGGTGACGGCGGCGACGGAGCAGCCGCCGCCGACCAGGACCGCCCACACCCAGGTGTGGGTGAGGGTGCGGTGGCCGCCGGAGCGGCGCGGGTCGTGGGAGGTGCGGGTCGCCTTGTAGACGGCGTACGACAGCTTGTCGACGATCTCGCACAGGCCGCGGGAGACCGGGCCGAAGGCGCGCGAGATGGTCGCCGACTTGTGGTCGAGGTCGGGGGCGAGGGCGGCGCCCGCGCAGATGAGCGCGCCGACGACGAGAACCGGCCAGGGCATGGGGTGCCCGAAGGCCGCTGCCCCCGCTCCGACGCCCAGCCAGGCCGCCGCTCCGGACAGCGAGTGCGCCGGTCCCATCATGATTCTTCCCGCCCCGTCTCTCGCTGCCGCTCGCCGCTGCTCGCGGTTTCCCCGTGCTCGGCCGCCCAGTTGACGGCCGGTCGACGGGCCAGCCTATCGTCCGTGATCTTCGATCCGGTGGCCGGTTCCCTCATCCGGGCGGAATCCAGGCAAGATGGGGGCGTGACCCTTATCGATCAGCTGCCGCCGACCGCCGACCCCGACGCCCTCTTCGAGGCGTTCTCCACCTGGGCGGAGGACCGGGGCATCACGCTCTACCCGGCCCAGGAGGAGGCGCTGATCGAGGTGGTCTCCGGGGCCAACGTGATCCTCTCCACGCCCACCGGCTCGGGAAAGTCGCTGGTCGCGGCGGGGGCGCACTTCACTGCCCTGGCCAATGACCAGGTCACCTTCTACACGGCGCCGATCAAGGCGCTGGTGTCGGAGAAGTTCTTCGACCTGTGCAAGATCTTCGGCACGGAGAACGTCGGCATGCTGACGGGCGACGCCTCCGTGAACGCGGACGCGCCGGTGATCTGCTGCACCGCCGAGGTGCTCGCCTCGATCGCGCTGCGCGACGGCAAGGACGCCGACATCGGCCAGGTCGTGATGGACGAGTTCCACTTCTACGCCGAGCAGGACCGCGGCTGGGCCTGGCAGATCCCGCTGCTCGAACTCCCGCAGGCGCAGTTCATCCTCATGTCGGCGACGCTCGGCGACGTGTCGATGTTCGAGAAGGACCTGACCCGGCGGACCGGGCGGCCGACCTCGGTGGTGCGCTCGGCGACCCGGCCGGTGCCGCTGTCGTACGAGTACCGGCTCACGCCGATCACGGACACGCTCACCGAGCTCCTGGAGACCAAGCAGGCGCCGGTCTACATCGTCCACTTCACCCAGGCGCAGGCGGTGGAGCGGGCGCAGTCGCTGATGAGCATCAACATGTGCTCGCGCGAGGAGAAGGACCGGATCGCCGAGATGATCGGCAACTTCCGGTTCACCACCAAGTTCGGCAAGAACCTCTCCCGCTACGTCCGGCACGGCATCGGCGTGCACCACGCGGGCATGCTGCCGAAGTACCGGCGCCTGGTGGAGAAGCTGGCGCAGGCGGGTCTGCTGAAGGTCATCTGCGGTACGGACACCCTGGGCGTCGGCGTCAACGTGCCGATCCGCACGGTGCTGTTCACGGCGCTGACGAAGTACGACGGCAACCGGGTGCGCACGCTGCGCGCCCGTGAGTTCCACCAGATCGCGGGCCGGGCCGGGCGGGCCGGCTTCGACACCGCCGGTTTCGTGGTGGCGCAGGCGCCCGAGCACGTCATCGAGAACGAGAAGGCGCTGGCCAAGGCCGGCGACGACCCGAAGAAGCGCCGCAAGGTGGTCCGCAAGAAGGCCCCGGAGGGCTTCGTCGGCTGGACCGAGAACAGCTTCGAGAAGCTGATCGCCGCCGAGCCGGAGCCGCTGACCTCCCGCTTCCGGGTCACCCACACCATGCTGCTCTCGGTGATCGCCCGCCCCGGCAACGCCTTCGAGGCGATGCGCAAGCTGCTCGAGGACAACCACGAGCCGCGCCGCAACCAGCTGAAGCACATCCGCCGGGCCATCGCGATCTACCGTTCGCTGCTCGACGGCGGCGTCGTGGAGCAGCTGGACAAGCCGGACGCCGAGGGCCGCACGATCCGGCTGACCGTCGACCTGCAGCAGGACTTCGCGCTCAACCAGCCGCTGTCGACGTTCGCGCTCGCCGCCTTCGACCTGCTCGACCCGCAGTCCCCGTCGTACGCGCTCGACATGGTGTCGGTCGTGGAGTCGACGCTCGACGACCCGCGCCAGATCCTGCACGCCCAGCAGAACAAGGCGCGCGGCGAGGCGGTCGGCGCGATGAAGGCGGACGGCGTGGAGTACGAGGAGCGGATGGAGCGGCTCCAGGAGATCTCGTATCCGAAGCCGCTCGAAGAGCTGCTCTGGCACGCGTACAACGTCTACCGGAAGTCGCACCCGTGGGTCGGCGACCACCCGGTGTCGCCGAAGTCCGTCATCCGTGACATGTACGAACGGGCGCTGACCTTCACGGAGTTCACCTCCTTCTACGAGCTGGCGCGCACCGAGGGCATCGTGCTGCGCTATCTGGCGAGCGCGTACAAGGCGCTGGACCACACCATCCCGGACGACCTGAAGACGGAGGACCTGGAGGACCTGATCGCCTGGCTGGGCGAGATGGTGCGGCAGGTCGACTCCTCGCTGCTCGACGAGTGGGAGCAGCTGGCCAACCCGGAGCTGGAGTCCGCGGAGGAGGCCCAGGAGAAGGCCGACCAGGTCAAGCCGGTCACCGCGAACGCCCGCGCGTTCCGGGTCCTGGTGCGCAACGCGATGTTCCGCCGGGTGGAGCTGGCGGCGCTCGACAACGTGGACGAGCTCGGCGAGATGGACGCGGAGTCCGGCTGGGACGCCGACGCATGGGGCGAGGCGATGGACGCGTACTGGGACGAGTACGACGACCTCGGTACGGGCCCGGACGCGCGCGGCCCGAAGCTGCTGGCCATCGAGGAGGACCCGGCGCACGGCGTCTGGCGCGTCCGGCAGACCTTCGCGGACCCGAACGGCGACCATGACTGGGGCATCAGCGCGGAGGTGGACCTGGCGGCCTCGGACGAGGAGGGCCGGGCGATCGTCCGTGTGACGTCGGTCGGACAGCTGTGAACCCGTGACCACTTCCAGGAGGAGCAAGGTGACCAACCCCGCCGAGAGACTCGTCGATCTGCTCGATCTGGAGCGGATCGAGGTGAACATCTTCCGCGGCCGCAGCCCGCAGGAGTCGTTGCAGCGGGTCTTCGGCGGGCAGGTCGCCGGCCAGGCCCTGGTGGCGGCCGGGCGCACGGTGGACGCCGACCGCCCGGTGCACTCGCTGCACGCCTACTTCCTGCGCCCGGGCCGGCCGGGCGTGCCGATCGTCTACCAGGTGGAGCGGGTGCGCGACGGGCGTTCCTTCACCACCCGGCGGGTCACGGCGGTGCAGGAGGGCCGGACGATCTTCAATCTGACGGCCTCCTTCCACCTCCCCGAGGAGGGCGCCTTCGAGCACCAGCTGCCGCCGCGGCACCTCACCGACCCGGACAGCCTGCCGAACCTGTCGGACGAGATCCGCGACCACCTCGGCGCACTGCCGGAGGCGCTGGAGCGGATGGCCCGCCGCCAGCCCTTCGACATCCGCTACGTGGACCGGCTGCGCTGGTCGAAGGACGAGGTCGCCGACGCGGATCCGCGCAGCGCGGTGTGGATGCGGGCGGTCGGGCCGCTGGGCGACGACCCGCTGGTGCACACCTGCGCCCTCACGTACGCCTCCGACATGACGCTGCTCGACGCGGTACGGATCCCGGTCGAGCCGCTGTGGGGGCCGCGCGGCTTCGACATGGCGTCGCTGGACCACGCGATGTGGTTCCACCGCCCGTTCCGGGCCGACGAGTGGTTCCTGTACGACCAGGAGTCGCCGATCGCGACCGGCGGGCGCGGCCTGGCCCGCGGCCGGATCTACGACCGCGAGGGCAGGCTGCTGGTGTCGGTGGTCCAGGAGGGCCTGTTCCGCAAGCTCTAGGCGTATTGACCCGCAGCGTTGTTGCTCACTCCTCCGTGGTCCAGGGGCGGAGCTTCTCCGGGTTGCGTACGGCCCAGATGCCGGTGATCCGGTCGTCGGCGACGTCGAACGCGAACACCGCGACGACGGCGCCCTCGTGACAGACCGTCAGGCCGGGCTGGGCGTTGACCGTCCGCTCCTCGAAGGTCATGGCGGAGGCGCGGGCGACGAGGTCGACCAGGTAGCGGGCGATGCGCTCGTGGCCCTCGATCGGGTGCAGCGCGGCGGCGACCAGACCGCCGCCGTCGGCCACCACCGTGGCGTCCGGGGCGAGCAGCCCGATCAGGGCCTTGATGTCCTTGGCCTCCCAGGCCCGCTTGAAGTCCCGGACCAGGTCGGCGCGCCGCGCGTCGGGCGCGGCCGCCGCCACCGCCGCCGGGCGGGCCGCGTGGACGCGGCGGCGGGCCGAGGAGGCGAGCTGCCGGCAGGCGGCCGGGGTGCGGCCGACGATCTCGGCGACCTCCTGGAACGCGTAGCCGAAGACGTCGTGCAGCACGAACGCGACGCGCTCGGCGGGCGTCATGGCGTCGAGGACGACGAGGAAGGCCATGTTGACCGACTCGTCGAGGGTGACCCGGTCGGCCGGGTCGACCGTGGCGTCACCGGGGCGCTCGCCGATCCACTCCGGGCGCCCTGGCACCGGCTCCGGGATCCACTCGCCCACGTAGCTCTCGCGCCGGACCCGCGCCGAGCGGAGCACGTCGAGGCAGATGCGACTGGCGACGCGGGTCAGCCAGGCGGCGGGGTTGGCGATCCCGGCGCGCTGCTCCGGTGACATCGCGTACCAGCGGGCGTACGTGTCCTGGACCACGTCCTCGGCGTCGGCCAGCGAACCGAGCAGCCGGTAGGCCACGCCCATCAGCTGCCGCCGCTCGCTCATGACGACGCTCAGGTCCTCGTCGCTGCTCATCGTGCCACCGGCCTTCCTCTCGCGCGTACTCACATCCGTACGACGAAACCGAGGCGCGAAATGTGACGCGGCGGGCCGTGGGGCGGGCCGGCCTGACGTTCCGGGGCGCCGTCTCGTCGTACCGGCGAAACCCATCACGTACGAGGAGTGACCAGCATGTCCACCCCGATCACCACGCTCGCCGAACTGACCGGCGACTACGTCCTGGACACCGGCCGGACGCGGATCGGCTTCGTGGCCCGCCACGCCATGTCCACCCGGGTGCGCGGCCACTTCGACGACTTCGAGGGCCGGGCGCACCTGGACGGCGCGGACCCGGCCCGGTCCGACGTCCGGCTCACCGTCCGGGCGGACAGCATCCGTACCGGCAACGCGCGGCGCGACGAGCATCTGTGCGCCACCTTCCTGCACGTGGCCGACTTCCCGGCCCTGGAGTTCGCCTCGACCGAGGTCCGGCAGACCGGGACCACCCGGTTCGCGGTGACCGGCGACCTCACCATGCGGTCGGTGACCCGGCCGGTCACGCTCGGCCTGGAGCTGACCGACAGCGGCGACGGGCACCGCGTCGGGCTCCGCGGCGGCGTCACGATCGACCGCAACGCGTGGGGGGTGAACTGGAACGCGGCGACCCGGTTCATGATGAGCCCGATGGTGCGGCTCGAACTGGACGTGGCCGTGCTGCGGCTGGGCTGACGCGCGTCCCGGCGGGCGTGTCACAGGACGGCCGGGTGCGGCGTCCCATGGGCGTATTCCGCTCCGGAAGCCACCACAGAAACGGACATCCATCATGAGCAAGGTCTGGTTCGTCACCGGTTCCGCCCGCGGCCTGGGCCGCGCCTTCGCCGAGGCCGCGCTGTCCCGCGGAGACCGGGTGGCCGCGACCGCCCGGGACGCCGCGCGCCTCGACGACCTGGTCGCCGCGCACGGCGGGGCGGTGCTGCCGCTCGCTCTCGACGTCACCGACCGGGCCGCCGTCCACGAGGCCGTACGACGGGCCGCGGAGCACTTCGGCCGGCTCGACGTGGTCGTGAACAACGCGGGCTACGGCCTCTTCGGCGCCGTCGAGGAGCTGGGCGAGCGGGACCTGCGGGACCAGCTGGAGACCAATCTGTACGGCCCGCTGTGGGTGGTGCAGGCAGCGCTGCCACGGCTGCGGGCGCAGGGCGGCGGCCACATCGTGCAGATCTCCTCGGTCGGCGGTGTCGTCGCGATGCCGCTGGGCGGCGGCTACCACGCCTCCAAGTGGGCCCTGGAGGCCCTGAGCGAGTCCCTCGCCCAGGAGGTGGCCCCGTTCGGGATCAGGGTGACCGTGGTCGAGCCCGGCTCCTACGCCACGGACGCGATGGCGAGCGTCGTCCACGCCGAGGCCGATCCGGTGTACGAGGGGCTGCGGGAGCAGTTCGCCGCGTTCGCGAAGTCCGTCGACGTCGGCGACCCCGCCGCCGCCGGCCGGGCCCTGCTGAAGGTCGTCGACGCCGAGAACCCGCCGCTGCGGGTCTTCTTCGGCGCGCAGGGGAACGAGCTCCTCCCCCAGGTCTACGCGGACCGCCTGCGCACCTGGGCGGCCTGGCAGGATCTCGCGCAGGAGGCCCACGGAGACGTGCGGGGCTAGGGGGTGTCTCGTCGATCAGGCCGGATCAGGGAGCGGCGTCTGGTGCCGTGTATCGCAAGGCGGAGGAGGGAGTCCATGCGGAGCATCGGCGACCGACGACAACGCGGCGAGGCGCGGTGCTGGGGGCACCTCCCAGGCGAAGCTCTGGGGGAGTCGCGAGCCCGGCATGATCGGCGAGACACCCCCTAGATGCCGGGCAGGGTGTCCTGCTCGACCTCGTGCCGCCGGGTCCGGATGTCCGGGCCCGGCGGGTGCAGCTTGGCGTCGCAGGCCGGGCCGAGGCCGGTGCGGCGGGACGCGGCGCCGGTCAGCGGGCGCCCGCACAGCCGGCACCACACCCGGCCGGGCGCGTCGGCATCCGGTGTGGCACCGATGTCGATTGCCAGCGATTCGTCTTCCATGGTCAGATCAAACCCCATTGTGACGAGGAGCAGTCCCATGAGCTTGTACGAGATTCCGCTGACGACCCTCGCCGGCAACCCGCTCTCCCTCGCCGACTTCCGCGACCGGGCCGTCCTGGTCGTGAACGTGGCGTCCCAGTGCGGTCTCACCCCGCAGTACGCGGGCCTGGAGCGGCTGCAGAAGGAGTACGCGGACCGGGGCTTCACCGTGCTCGGCGTGCCGTGCAACCAGTTCGCGGGCCAGGAGCCGGGCAGCGCGGAGGAGATCGGCACGTTCTGCTCGGCGACGTACGGCGTGACCTTCCCGCTGCTCGCGAAGACCGAGGTCAACGGTGCCGGGCGGCACCCGCTGTACGCGGAGCTGACGAAGGTCGCCGACGCCGAGGGCGAGGCCGGTGACGTGCAGTGGAACTTCGAGAAGTTCCTGATCGGGCGGGACGGCGCCGTGACCCGCTTCCGCCCGCGCACCGAGCCGGAGGCCCCGGAGCTGGTCGCGGCGATCGAGGCCCAGCTTGCCTGACGTCGTTTCGCGGCTGCGGGCCGCGGGCTGTGTCTTCGCCGAGGAGGAGGCGGAGCTGCTGACGGCGGCCGCGGCCGGTCCGGCCGAGCTGGACGCGATGGTGGAGCGGCGGGCCGCGGGCCTGCCGCTGGAGCACGTCGTGGGCTGGGCCGCGTTCGGGGGGCTGCGGATCGAGGTGGACGGCGGGGTGTTCGTGCCGCGCCGCCGCACCGAGTTCCTGGTCGGCCGGGCCGTGGCGCTCGCCGGGCCCGGCGCGGTCTGCGTCGACCTGTGCTGCGGTACGGGCGCGGCGGCCGCGGTGCTGCTCGCCTCGGTCGAGGGCGCCGAGGTGTACGCCTCCGACATCGAGCCGGCCGCCGTGCGCTGCGCCCGCCGCAATGTGGAGCCGCGCGGCGGGCGGGTGTACGAGGGCGACCTCTTCGCCCCGCTGCCGGCGCAGCTGCGGGGCCGCGTCGAGGTGCTCGTCGCCAACGTCCCGTACGTACCGAGCGGCGACGTGCCGCTGCTGCCGCCCGAGGCCCGCGACCACGAGCCGCTGGTGGCCCTGGACGGCGGCGCGGACGGTCTGGACGTGCTGCGCCGGGTCGCGGCCGGCGCGGTCGAGTGGCTGGCGCCGGGCGGTCATCTGCTGTTCGAGACCAGCGAGCGCCAGACGGGCCCGGCCGTGGCGGTGGTCGCCGCGCACGGCCTGACGGCCCGGGTCCTGGAGGACGAGGACCTCTACGCCACGATCGTCGTGGCGACCCGCCCCTAGGGGGTGTCTCGCCGATCATGCCGGGCTCGCGACGCCTGGCACCGCGCCTCGCCGCGTTGTCGTCGGTCGCCGATGCTCCGCATGGACTCCC
>NZ_JBSGBF010000069.1:0-43828 GCF_053601115.1 Streptomyces sp. NPDC004788 | reverse complement strand
GCTGGCCGGGCGGCTCGGCGGCGCTGGTCGCCGCCATGTGCGCCGCCGACCCGCACGAGGCCGAACGCGTCCTGAAGCCTCTCGGCATCAGCCTGCCCTGACCCGGCCCGCCGGGGAATCAGCCCCCGGGGAATCAGCCCGCCGGGGAATCAGCCCGCCGTGAGGTACATCCCCGACGCACTCGACCCCGCCGTGTTACGGCAGCTGTAGTTGCCGGACGCCTGGGCGTTGATCAGCGCGAGACAGCGGCCCAGCGCCAGCTGCCCGTAGTAGTTGGGGTGCATGTCCTCCTGGAGCGGCCCTTGGGTCTCGTTCTGGTCGATCCAGCGGGCCCACTCGCTCGTCGTCGGCGACGCCGGCACGGTCGAGGACACCAGCTTGCTGCTCTTGGAGCACACCTCGCGGCCCTGGAGCATGTCGCGCAGATCCATGAACTGCGCGCCCTTCGCCGTGGCGACGGCCTTCAGCCGGCTCGCGATCTGCGGCACGAGGGAGTCGCGCGCCCAGTCCGAGTCGAGGTTCCAGAAGGGACAGCCACCGGTGTTCGTACGGCTCCAGCCGCTCTCGCCGTAGCGGTTCTCGGCGGCGCGGGGGATGGGGGAGGGGTACGACTGGAGCACGATCCGGTAGTCGGCGGCGGTGTACCCGGCGCCCGTCATCACGGCTCTGATCTCGTCGATCGACTTGCCGACGTCCGCCATCACGCCGTCGATCTTCGAGTCGACGACGGCCTGCTGGTCGTCGTGGCAGTAGGAGTACCAGACGATGTAGTCGGTGGCGCAGGTGCTGATGATGTCGGCGAAGCCGAGGTCGTTGCCCCCGATCGACAGGGCGATCAGCTTGACGTCGTG
Organism: Streptomyces sp. NPDC004788; assembly: GCF_053601115.1. Lineage (NCBI taxonomy): Bacteria > Bacillati > Actinomycetota > Actinomycetes > Kitasatosporales > Streptomycetaceae > Streptomyces > Streptomyces sp. NPDC004788. Next base: position 42,977 of record NZ_JBSGBF010000069.1, on the reverse strand, counting down.
GGTGGCGGCGACGGCCGCGAGCTGGTCGGCCTGCGGGGCCTCGCCCTTGAACGCGGTCCCGCCTGAGGCCGTACGGAACACGTTCTTCGTGACGGCCCCGGAGCAGGCGATGTTGATCAGATTGGTGGCGATCGGGCCGGCGCTGTTGACCTCGGCCGAGTCCGAGCGGTGACAGCCGTTGGCCTCGGTCGTGCCGTACACCCGGCTCGGGTCGTACGTGCTGCCGTTCCAGGCGCGGTCGGTGCCGTTGCGGCTGCCTGTGGTGGTCAGGCTGTTTCCCTGCCAGCGGCCGGCCTCGCCGGAGATGTAGCTGTCGCCCATGGTGACGACGGTGGAGGGGCCGGAGCCGGGAGCGGCGACGGCGGGGGACGGAGCGGCCAGGAGGGCGAATCCGGCGGTCAGGCACAGGGTGAGCAGACCGCGCAGAGCGCGGCGGGGGGACGAAGACATGGCTGTGCTCCTGCGAGGCGCGGTACGCGAGGTACGCATCGACGTGGGGGACAGCCGCCGGCCGGTGGCATGGCGGAATTTCGCACGGGCCGACTTGTTACCGCTAGGTAGTTGCGTATTTCGGTTGAGTTACGTGACTTGTGAAACGCCATGGATCGAAAACCGGCCACGCTTACCGCAAACAGCAAAAGGCCCCGCCCCCGGTGCTCTGCGAACACCGGGGGCGGGGCCTGCTCGGGCGAGCTGTTCGGCCGCTGTGCGGTCAGCCGACCAGCTGGTCGTACGCGGGGAGGGTCAGGAAGTCCGCGTAGTCGGCGTCGAGGGAGACGTGCAGCAGGAGGTCGTGGGCCTGCTGCCACTTTCCGGCCGCGAAGGCCTCCGCGCCGATCTCCTCGCGGATCGCGGACAGCTCCTCGGCGGCCACCTTGCGGGCCAGCTCCGGCGTCGCCTTCTCGCCGTTCTCGAACACCACACCCGCGTTGATCCACTGCCAGATCTGCGAGCGCGAGATCTCGGCCGTGGCCGCGTCCTCCATCAGGTTGAAGATCGCGACGGCGCCGAGGCCGCGCAGCCACGCCTCGATGTAGCGGATGCCGACCTGCACGGCGTTGCGCAGACCCTCGTACGTCGGCTGGGCGTCCAGGGAGGCGATGTCGATGAGCTCCGGGCCCTCGACGTGGACGTCCTCGCGCAGCCGGTCCTTCTGGTTCGGCTTGTCGCCGAGGACCGCGTCGAAGGAGGCCATGGCGATCGGCACCAGGTCGGGGTGGGCGACCCAGGAGCCGTCGAAGCCGTCGCCGGCCTCGCGGTCCTTGTCGGCCTTGACCTTCTCGAAGGCGACCTTGTTGACCTCGGCGTCCTTGCGGGACGGGATGAAGGCGGCCATGCCGCCGATCGCGTGCGCGCCGCGCTTGTGGCAGGTGCGGACGAGGAGTTCGGTGTACGCGCGCATGAACGGGGCCGTCATCGTGACCGCGTTGCGGTCCGGAAGGACGAACTTGGCGCCGCCGTCACGGAAGTTCTTGACGATGGAGAAGAGGTAGTCCCAGCGGCCCGCGTTGAGTCCGGCGGCGTGGTCGCGGAGCTCGTAGAGGATCTCCTCCATCTCGTACGCGGCCGTGATGGTCTCGATGAGGACCGTGGCGCGGACGGTGCCCTGCGGGATGCCGACGTAGTCCTGGGCGAAGACGAAGATGTCGTTCCAGAGGCGGGCCTCCAGGTGCGACTCGGTCTTCGGCAGGTAGAAGTACGGGCCCTTGCCGAGGTCGATCAGGCGCTGGGCGTTGTGGAAGAAGTAGAGGCCGAAGTCGACCAGGGCGCCGGGGACCGGGCGGCCGTCGACGGTGAGGTGACGCTCCTCCAGGTGCCAGCCGCGGGGCCGCATGACGACCGTGGCGAGCTGGTCGGCCGGCTTCAGGGCGTACGACTTGCCCGAGCGCGGGTCCGTGAAGTCGATGGCGCGGGTGTAGGCGTCGATCAGGTTGACCTGGCCGAGGACCACGTTCTCCCAGGTGGGCGCCGAGGCGTCCTCGAAGTCGGCGAGCCAGACCTTCGCGCCCGAGTTCAGCGCGTTGATCGTCATCTTGCGGTCGGTCGGGCCGGTGATCTCGACCCGCCGGTCGTTCAGGGCCGCCGGGGCCGGCGCGACCTTCCAGGACTCGTCGGCGCGGATCGCCGCGGTCTCGGGCAGGAAGCCCAGGGTGGAGGTGCGGGCGATCTCGGCGCGGCGCTCGCCGCGGCGGGCGAGCAGCTCGTCCCGGCGCGGGGTGAACCGGCGGTGCAGCTCGGCCACGAAGGCGAGCGCCGCGTCGGTGAGCACCTCCTCCTGGCGCGGCAGGGGCTCGGCTTCGACGACGACCAGGGAGGACGGCGCTGGTGCGGACATGAACTGTCACTTCCTTCAGCGGGCTTCACGGGCGGTGCGTGCCGGCCGCCGGGCGTCGTCGTGTGGCACGCCGTGCCACAGGCGCCGAGATACGGCCGGGAGCGCCGTCACGGAGGATCAGGCGCTTCTGAACAGTGGATACTAGTTTCCTCATGGTGGAAGTTCAATGGTTTGTTGATGTCGAGATTCTTTGGGTCGACACAACGTGGCTCTGAGTGTCACCACGCTCACTCCCGTTCCCCTTCCCGCTCCCGCTCCCGCTCAGGCCAGACGCCGGAGATCCGCCTCCGTGTCGATGTCGTAGGGCTCGGCCACATCCGAACAGTCCACGAGGGTGATCGCATCCCGGTGCGCCTCCAGGTACCCCCGCGCCCCCCGGTCCCCGACCGCCCCCGCCGCGATCCCCGCCCAGTGGTCAGCGCCGAACAGCACCGGATGGCCGCGGCTGCCCCCGTACGAGGCGGCGGCGAGCGTGTCGCGCCCTCGGTACGCGGAGCGCACCCGGGCCACCGCCGCCGCCCCGATCCCCGGCTGGTCCACGAGTGACACGAGCGCCGCGTCGACCCCGTACGGACCGGCGGCGAGCGAGGCGAGCCCGGCCCGCAGCGAGGAGCCCATGCCCTCGGCCCACTCCGGGTTCTCCACGAGCAAGCACCCCGGCAGGTCCGCCTCCCGCCGTACGCGCTCCGCCGCCGCGCCCAGCACCACGTGCACGACCTCGCAGCCGCCCTCGCGCAGCACCCGCGCCGCGCGCTCGACCAGAGGCCGGCCGCGGTACGGGAGCAGCGCCTTCGGCCGCCCGCCGAGGCGCCGGCCGCCCCCCGCGGCGAGCAGCAGCCCGGCGATCCGGGGCCCCCTCGCGGGGGCGGCCGCGGGCTCCCCCGTCGTCTCTTCCGCCGTCTCTCCTGCCGTCTCTCGCGTCATGGGGAGTGCATACCGCATCAGGCCCCACCACCCGGATGCCTGAATGTGCGTCCGCCTGCTGGCGCGCCGGGCGCGCGAAGGAGTTAACTGGCCCGCGACCCCGAGCGCCCGACCACCGCCCGAGGGGTCGCACAGCGACGTGCACGTGCACAAGGGGGGCCGGCGGCTCCCTGGGGGGAGAACCATGTTGCGAAGCGTGGGGCAGAGGCGGATGACCGCTGACGGCGTGGACCCGAGGGTGGCCGAACTGCGCGCCGCCGTGTCCCGGCTCAGGCGCGAACTCGCCGGACACCGGCCGGAGTTCGCCGACCGGGGGATCGCCGAGGACGAGCTGGCCGCGCTCGACGCGATGGCGCTCAGCGGCGCCCCCGAGGTGTGGCGGCTGCGCCGCTCGCTGCTCCTGATCGCGGGCGCGATCGGCTCCGTCAGCGCCCTCACCGAGGGCCTTGCCGCCGTCCGCCGCGCCGTCGAACTCTTCGGCCCGGCGACACCCCGCCAGCCGGACGCCTGACCGGCGAGGCCCCCGGAGGGACCTTCGGATACCGGGGAGGGGGTCACCGGGTGCTGGGCGGCCCACCGGGATTGCGGCGAGACTTCTGCGCAGAAGGGCTCTGTCCGGAATCCGACCGGAGGGTGGTGGCGAGCGTGGTGGCGGTGCGCGACGACGCCCCGCGGGAACCGGGCGGGAAGGGCGAGGACGGGCCGGGGGCGGGCGCCCGCGGCGGCTCCCACGGAGGCGGTGCCCTCGGCGACTCCCATGGACCCGTCGTCCCCGGCGCCGCCCCGCACGGCCCCGGTGCCCTCGGTGACTCCCATGAACCCGTCGTCCCCGGCGCCGCCCCGCACGGCCCCGGCGCCCTCGGCGTCGACCCCCTGGGCGACCCGTTCCTGCGGACCCGGTTCGTGCCGCCCGCGCGGCCCACGACGTTTCTGCGGCGGGTGCGGCTGGCCGAGCGGCTCGGGCAGGTGCCGCGGACTCCGCTGACGGTGGTCGAAGGGCGCGCCGGGGCGGGCAAGACGCTGCTGGTGGCGGACTGGGCCGCGGGTCTGGACGAGCCGGCGGCCTGGCTCACCCTGGACACGGCGATCCAGGGGCCGGGCATGTTCTGGGCCCACTTCCTCCAGGCCCTGCGGGCCGGCGGCACGGCGTTGCCCCCCTCGATCCGCTCGCCCGCCCGGGCGGGCGAGGCCGACCACGCGCTGCTGTCACGGCTCGCCGCGGAGCTCGGCGGCCGCGACCGGCCCGCGATCGTGGTGATCGACGAGTTCGACCGGATGACCGCCCCGGAGGTCGCGCGGCAGCTGGAGTTCGTCCTGCACCACGGCGGGGCGGGACTCCGCCTGGTCCTGGTCACCCGCACCGAGCCGCTGCTCCCGCTGCACCGCTACCGGCTGGCCGGGGAGGCGACGGAGATCAGGGACGCCGAGCTGGTCTTCACCGTAGAGGAGGCGGTCACCCTGCTCCAGCTGCACGGCCTCGACCTGTCCGACGCGGCGGCCGGGGCGCTGGTGGAGCGCACCCGGGGCTGGGCCGCCGGCCTGCGGCTGTGCGCCATGGCCGCGCGGCTGAGCCCGGACCCGGAGATCTACCTGAAGGAGTTCGAGGCGGGCCGCAGCACGATCGCCGACTTCCTGCTCGCCGAGGTGCTCGACCGGCAGCCGCCCCGGACCCAGGACCTGCTGCTCCGGGTCAGCGTCCTCGACCGGTTCCGGCCCGAGCTCGCGGACGCGCTGACCGGGCGGCAGGACGCGGCGCCCATCCTGGCCGGGCTGCTGCGCGACAACGCGTTCGTGGAGGACTTCGGGCAGGGGTGGTACCGGCTCCATCCGCTGTTCCGGGAGATCCTCCGGGCCCATCTGCGCCGTCGTTCGCCCGGTCTGGAGCGGCACGTGCACCGGCGGGCGGCGGGATGGCTGCGGCACGCCGGGACCCTGCCCGAGTCGCTCGCCCACGCCGCCGCCGCGGGCGACCTGGCGTTCGCCGCCGGGGCCCTGGTCGACGACCTGGCGATCGGTCAGCTGTTCGCCGGGCCACGCGCCGACGAGCTGACCGAGCTTTTCGCGGCCCTGGAGTCGAAGACGGGGACGGGGACGGAGCCGAAGACCGAGATGGGGATGGGGGCGGGGATGGGGACGGAGCCGAAGACCGAGACGGAGACGCCGGGCCCGGCCGCGGACCTCGTCCGCGCCGCGCGCGAGCTGTCCCACCACGACCTCGCCCGGGGCCTTGCGCACCTCGGCCGCGCCGAGGAACAGCTGACCGCCGGCACCGGCGACTCCTCGGCGGCCCGGCTCGGCCGAGCGCTGCTCGCGGCACTGGCGGGCCGGCTGGCCGGCTCCGTGCGGCAGACGGAGGAGGCCGCCCGGTCCGCCGCCGAACTGCTGCGATCGGTGCCCGCCCCGCTCCTCGACGAACACCCCGAACTCCTCGCCCTGCTGCGGACCCACGTGGGCGCGACCCGGCTGTGGGCCGGGCTCCTCGGCGAGGCCCGGGCCGCGCTCACCGAAGTGACCCGCGGCCCCGGCGACGCCGCCACGGCACTGCCACGGCGGGACTCCTTGGAGCACCTCGCCCTCATCGACTACCTCGACGGGTGGCCCGGCCGGGCCGAGCGCAGGGTCCGCGCGGCGGCGGCCGAGACGGAGCGCTTCGGCCTCCCCGCGCCGGCCGGCCCCGGCCTCGGGCAGCTGGTGCTCGCCGTGGTCGCCGTCGAACGGGACGAGCCGGCCCGGGCCGAGGAGCTGCTCGGCCGACCGTCCGACGGACCGGCGCCGGATCCGGTGACCGCCGCGGTACGTCGCCTCGCCACGGCCCGGCTGCTCCTGGCCCAGGGGCGCACCCGCGCCGCGTCGGCCGCCGCGCGCCAGGTCGTCCCCGCCGACGAGGACTCCCCGTGGGCCCAGGGCCATGCCGCTCTGATCGTCTCGGCCGCCCACCTCGCGGAGGGCCGCCCGGAGGCCGCCGTCGAGGTTCTCCGGGCGGTGGCCGCGGACCAGCCGATGTGCCTGGTCGGCGCGGCGCGGGCCCACCTCGCGGCCGGTGACCGGGCCGAGGCCCTCCGCCTGCTCGACGGCCTCGACGACCTCGACGGCAGCGCCCGCCCCCGCGGCCTCGACGGCCTCGCCGGTCTCGACGGCGCCGCCCGTCCCCGCGACCTCTACGCCAACGCCCGTCCCACCGGTCTCGACGGCAGCGCCCGTCCCCCCGTCCGCGCGCACGTCGGCCCCGCCGTGACGGTGCCGGCCGCGCTGGTGCGGGCCCGGGCCGCGAAGCTGGAGGGCGACCTCGGGGCCGTACACACCCTGCTCGACCGGGCCCTGAGGGAGGCCAGGCCCGAGGAGCTGCGGCGTCCCTTCGCGGAGGCCGGCCCCTGGATCGGTCCCTTCCTGGCGGCAGCGCCCCTGCGCGCGCTCGCCGCGGGCTGGCTCCTGCCGGAGACCGGGCCGGACGGCGACGCGGCCGGTCCGGCGGCGGAGGAGCCGCTGCTGGAGCCGCTGAGCGAACGGGAACACGAGGTGCTGGAGCGGCTCGCCCGGATGATGTCGACCGAGGACATCGCCGCCGACCTGTACCTGTCGGTCAACACGGTGAAGACCCACCTCAAGAGCGTCTACCGGAAGCTGTCGGTGCACCGGCGCAACGAAGCGGTGCGCCGCGCCCGCGACCTGGGCCTGCTCTGAGCCCGAGAAGTGCTCCGGGAAGGCATCTTCCCGACCCGCTCACCCGTCGCGGGTGAGGCGGCCGGCGGGCGTTTCGGGTGCGATGGCAGAGACGGGCCGACCCGGTGAGGTGGACACGATGAGGCAGTGGGGTGCTCTGATCGTCCTGGGGACGGCCCAGTTCCTGATGGTGCTGGACACCGCCGTCATGAACGTCTCCATCACCCAGCTGGTCGAGGACTTCGACACCGAGGTGACCTCGATCCAGGCCGTCATCACCCTGTACGCGCTGGTCATGGCCGCGTTCATGATCGTCGGCGGGCGGATCGGGGACATCCTGGGGCGCCGCCGCGTCTTCCTGATCGGCATGGGCGTCTACGGCGTCGGATCGGCCCTGACCGCCGTCTCGCCGGCCCTGTGGGTCCTGGCGCTCGGCTGGTCGCTCATCGAGGGGCTCGGCGCCGCACTGGTGCTGCCGTCCATGGCGGCCCTCGTCGCCGAGTCCTACCGGGGCCGGGACCGCTCCGTCGCGTACGGCGTCATCGGCGGCCTCGCCGGTGCCGGCATCGCGGTAGGACCGTTGCTGGGCGGCTGGGTGACGACGTACCTCACCTGGCGGCTGGTCTTCGCCGGTGAGGTCGTGGTGGTCCTCGCCGTGCTGCTCTTCCGGCGCGCGATCAAGGAACGGCCGCCGGCGGGCCGGCGCCCCGGCCTGGACGTCGTCGGCGCCGTGCTGTCGGCGGCGGGTCTGGGCCTCGGCGTGCTCGGAGTGCTGCAGAGCACCACCTGGGGCTGGGTCGCGCCGCTCGATCCCCCGTTCACGGTGTTCGGCTTCGCCCCCACCCTGTTCGTCGTCGCGGCCGGAGTGGGCCTCCTGTACGCCTTCCAGATCTGGGAGCGGCGGCGGGAGGCCCGCGGCGAGGAGCCCCTGGTCCACCTGGCCCTGTTCCACAGACCCGTGCTGCGCTCCGGCCTGATGACCCTGCTCAGCCAGAACCTCATCCTGCTCGGCCTCTTCTTCACCATCCCGCTGTACTTGCAGGTGGTGCAGGGCTTCGACGCCTTCCAGACGGGACTGCGGCTGCTGCCGGTCTCCGTCACCATGCTCGTGGCCTCCCTGGCCGGCGCCCGCCTCGGACGCAGGGTGGGACCGCGCCGGATCGTGCGGGCGGCGCTGGTGCTGCTGGCGGCGTCGATCGCCTGGCTCCTCGCCGCCATCAAACCCGTCATCGACGACGCCCAGTTCTTCGGGGCCATGGCGCTCCTCGGCCTGGGCATGGGCATGCTCGCCTCGCAGCTCGGCAACGTCGTCCAGTCCACCGCCGGGGAGCAGGAGCGCAGCGAGGTCGGCGGCCTGCAGTTCACCGCCCAGAACCTGGGATCCGCGCTGGGCACGGCCCTCATCGGCTCGATCCTGATCGGCGCCCTGGCCCACGCCTTCACCACGCACGTCGAGCAGCATCCGGCCCTCTCCGAGGAGGCCCGCCGGCAGACGAGCGTGGCCCTGGAATCCGGGATCAGCTTCGTCTCCACCGACCAGGTGCACTCGGCGGCCGAGCAGGCCGGACTGCCGCCGGGCGAGGTGGACGCCGTCACGGAGTCCTACGCCAAGGCCCAGCTGAACGGCCTGAAGGCGGCCGTCCTCGCCACCGGCGGCATCACGCTGGCGAGCTTCCTGGTGACCCGCGGCCTGCCCGCCGCCGGCCCGGCGCCGGGCCCGGTCGAGTCCCCCGACCCCACCGCCCCGCCGCCCGCACCACCGGCACCACCGGCACCGCCGCCACCACCGAAGCGCGGGCCCCGCCGGCCGAGGAGGTCGTGATGTTCGGAACCGGACGCGTGGGTCACCCCCGTGCGGCGAGGCAGGCGGAGGTCTCCGGGGCGGGCCGTCGCGGCCTGCCGTACGAGATCCGCGTCGAGGGGCACATGTCGGAGACGCTGGTCGGCGCCTTCCCCGAGCTGGAGCACGTGATGATCTCCGGCCAGACGGTGTTGTACGGCCCCGTCGTGGACGAGGCGCACCTCTACGGACTGCTGGCCCGCTTCCAGTCGCTCGGCCTCCAGGTGGTGGAACTGCGGCGCCTCCCGGACTGACCCCTACGGCGCCCCACACTCACCCGTCCCGGGTGAGGTCATCCCCCGAAAGGCCCCGCACCCTGAAGACAGCCCGGAACGGCGCCCGGCATTCGGGACCCGGTCCGGACGGAACGGAGCAGAGAGATGGGCACCTATCTCGCCAGCGACTACCCGCTGCTGAACACCTTCTGGACCATGCTCTGGTTCTTCCTGTGGATCCTGTGGATCATCCTGCTCTTCCGGATCATCGGCGACATCTTCCGCGACGACGAACTGGGCGGCTGGGGCAAGGCCGGCTGGCTGGCGTTCGTCATCCTGCTGCCCTTCCTGGGCGTGTTCGTCTACCTCATCGCGCGCGGCAAGGCCATGGGCCAGCGGGAGATCACGCACGCGCGCAAGCAGCAGGAGGCGTTCGACTCCTACGTCCGTGAGACCGCGGGCACCGGCGGCGGCACCAGCCACGCCGACGACCTCACCAGGCTCGCCGACCTCCGCAGCCGCGGTGACATCACCGAAGAGGAGTTCCGCCGCGCCAAGGAGATCGTCCTGAGCGGCGGCGGCCCGTCCGCCTCCGCCGGAACCGGAGCCGCCCCCCGGCAGTAGCCGGAGGGCAGGGACCGGGACCAGGACAGGGAAAACGGGACCCGAAAGGGACAGGGAAGGACAACCGAGATGGCCACGACACACACTCCCCGGATGCACTCGGCCAAGTACGCCTGGGCCGAGGGGCTGACCGCCTTCGCGGCCGTCATGCTCGCCCTCGCGGGGCTGCTCGGCATCTTCCGCGGCATCATGGCGATCGCCGAGGACGACATCTTCGTCACCACGCCCAACTACGTCTTCAAGTACGACCTCACCGGATGGGGCTGGGTCCACCTCGCTCTCGGCGTCGTCGCCGTGCTCGTCAGCTTCGGACTCTTCCGGACGGCGACCTGGGCACGGATCGCCGGCGTGGCCATCGCCGGGCTCGTCATCATCGCCAACTTCCTCTCGCTGCCCTACTACCCGGTGTGGTCCGTCATCATGATCGCGATGTCCGGGTTCGTCATCTGGGCGCTGTGCGTCAACCGGAGCGGCAGGGAGCAGCTGTGAAGGACCTCAAGTTCGAGCAGAAGCGCTCGCTGAGCCGCGCCGAGGCCGCGGAGCTGCTGGCGGGGCTCGCGGAGGCGTTCCGGGAGGGCGGCGAGGCGGAGCTGACGCTGGGCCCGGGAGTGGAGCTGAGCCTCCGGGTCCCCGACGAGTTCCGCACGGAGGTGGAGTTCGAGGTCGACGACGGCGAGATCGAGCTGGAGATCGAGCTGAAGTGGCCGCTGGGCGGCGGGCGCGCCGCGCCCGCAAGCGGGACCGCCTCCGCCCGCAAGGCCCCCGCCCGCAAGGCCGCCGAGCCCGAGAGCGCCGCGTCCGAGGCCGCGACCGGGTCGGCCGAAGAGCAGCCCGAACCCGCCGCACCGGCCGAGCCCTCCGCCCCCCGGGGCCGCAAGGCCACGTCGGCCGCCAAGCAGAAGCGGCCCCCGGCCAAGCGGACTCCCGCCAAGCGGACCGCCGCCAAGCGGTCCTGAGCCGGCCGCCCAGCGGCAGCGCAGCCGACCGCTGGGCGTCTGCGCCGATCCCGCCTACCGCCGGATCAGCCGCCGGGCGGTCGCGGCCGCCACGGCGGCCGTGCGCGAGTCCACGCCCAGCTTGGCGAAGATGTGCACCAGATGGGACTTCACCGTCGCCTGGCTCAGGAACAGCGCCTTGCTGATCTGCTGGTTCGACAGTCCCTCGCTCACCAGCTGGAGCACCTCCAGCTCCCGCTTGGTCAGCGCCTCCGCGGGGGTGCGCATCCGGTCCATGAGCCGGTGCGCCACCGCCGGTGCGAGCGCCGACTGGCCGGCCGCGGCCGTCCGTACGGCCGCCGCCAGCTCCTCCGGCGGGGCGTCCTTCAGGAGGTAGCCGGAGGCACCGGCCTCCACCGCCGCGAGGATGTCGGCGTCCGTGTCGTACGTGGTGAGGACGAGGACCCGCGGCCCGCCCCGTACGGCGGTGATCGCGGCCGTCGCCTCCGAGCCGTGCATCCCGGGGCCGAACTGGAGGTCCATCAGGACCACGTCCACGCCGCCCGCGGCGGCCAGCTCGACCGCCCGCTCGGCCGTCGCCGCCTCGCCGACCACGGCGAAGTCCGGCTCGGTGTCGAGGACGGCCCGCAGCCCGGCCCGTACCACCGGGTGGTCGTCGGCGAGCAGCAGTCGGATGGTCATGCGGCGGACTCCAGGGTGGTCATGCGGCGGATTCCAGGATCGTCGTGCGGCGGACACCAGGGCGGTGACGCGTCAGGCTCCAGGGCGGTCATGCGTCAGGTTCCGGTCGTGGTGCCGGCGGGCAGCGGAAGGGAGACGGCCACGGCGGTGCCCTGGCCGGGGGCGGACTCGACGGTGAAGGAGCCGCCCAGCGACTCCGCGCGCGAGCGCATCGCCGGCAGCCCGAAGCCCCCGTCCGAGGACGGGCGCACGGAGCGCGGCGCGGCCGGGTCGAAGCCCTTGCCGTCGTCGACCACGTCCAGCGTCACCGAGCCGCCCATGAACGACAGGGTGATCTCCGCCCGCGAGGCGGAGGCGTGCCGCACCGTGTTCGCGAGCGCCGACTGGGCGATCCGCAGCAGCGCCACCTCGTACGGGGTGGGCAGCTCGGCCGGTGTCCCGCTGACCGAGAACCGCACCCGCGGCCCCTCCGGAGCGGCCGGCGGGCCGGCCGTCTCGCACAGCCGCTCCAGCGCCCCGGCGAGCGAGCCGTGCTCCAGATCGGGTGGGGTGAGCGCCCGTACGAAGCGGCGGGCCTCCGCCAGGTTGTCCTGCGCCGCCCGCCGGGCCGCGTCGATGTGCCCGGCCGCCGGCGAGCCCTCCGGCAGCGCGCGCTCGGCGGCCCGCAGCAGCAGCTGGATCGACGAGAGCCCCTGCGCCAGGGTGTCGTGGATCTCCCGGGCGAGCCGCTCGCGCTCGGCGAGCGTCCCCGCGTGCCGCTCGGCCGCCGCCAGCTCGGCCCGGGTCGAGATCAGCTCCTCGATCAGCCGGCGCCGCCGCTCGCTCTCCCGGTACAGCGCCTGGTAGCCGAGCACGGTCGCCACGGCGACCGCCGCGCCGAGCAGCGGCCCGATGAAGACGCCCGGGCTGAGGGCCGCGCCGTGCCGCACGTACGACAGGATCGCCGCGCACGCCGTGAGCGCCACCGCCGGCAGCGACCAGCGCACCGGCAGCAGGTGCAACTGCAGGAAGTACAGCGGGAAGGCCAGCCACAGCCCCTCGGGCGTCAGCCACAGCAGCACCAGCCAGGACAGGCAGAGCGCGCCCAGCCAGACCGCCGCCCCGCGCTGCGAGCCGCGCACGGCGGGCAGCAGCGAGCCGGCCGCGTACACCGCGCCGGTCGCCACCGCCGCCACCACGCCCGCGGTCGTCTGCGAGCGCACCGCCGCCAGGACGAGGAGCCCCGCCATCAGCAGATGAAGACAGAGGCGCAGCGCGCGCAGGGCAGGGGTGAGGGAGCGGGGATCCATGATGGTTCCAGGGTAGGCGGGGCCGCGGGCCGCTCCGGAGAATCCGGACTCAACCGAAAGTTTGATTACGGAGCCATCCGTGGCGCGATGCCCGCCCGGGGCCCTGACCAGCAGGCTTGGCCCCATGTTCGTGGCATGGAGAGACCTGAGATTCGCCAAGGGGCGTTTCACCCTGATGGGCACCGTGATCGTCCTGATCACCCTGCTCGTCGGACTGCTTTCGGGACTGACCGCCGGGCTCGCACGGGAGAACATCTCGGCGATCACCGGCCTCCCGGCGGACCGGCTGGCCTTCGCCGCGCCGCCCGCCGGCCAGTCGGTCTCCTTCACCAACTCGGCCGTCACCGCCTCCCAGTGGCGTGACTGGGCCGCCCGGCCCGGCGTCGAGCGCGCCGCGCCGCTGGGCATCCGCACGCTCAACGCCACGGCCGGCGACCGCACCGCCGCCCTCTCCGCCTTCGGCACGGAGCCGGGCGCGGGCCTCGCGCCGGAGGGCTCGCGGCTCGGGGCGGGCAAGGTGGTCCTGTCCGAGTCGGCGGCGGAGGAGCTGGACGTCACCGCCGGGGACGCGGTGCGCCTCGGCCCCCTGGACGCCACCGTCGTCGCGGTCGCCGGGGACGCCTCGTACAGCCACACGCCCGTCGTGTGGACCTCCCTCGACGACTGGCAGAAGGTCGGCCGGGCCGGCACCGGGACCGAGCAGCAGGCCACCGTGATCGCGCTGAGCGGCTCCGGCGCCGACTGGGCGGCCGGGGACAAGGCCCTCGGAACGGCCGCGAAGACCGTCGACGAGGCCCTCGGCGCCATAGGGTCCTACCAGGCCGAGAACGGCTCGCTCCAGCTGATGCGCGGCTTCCTCTTCGCGATCTCCGCGCTGGTCATAGGAGCCTTCTTCACCGTCTGGACCATCCAGCGCAGCGCCGACGTGGCCGTCCTCAAGGCGCTCGGCGCCTCCACCCCGTACCTCCTGAAGGACGCCCTCGGGCAGGCCGTGGTGATGCTCGGCGCGGGCACCCTGCTCGGCACCGGGCTCGCCTCCGGCATCGGCGCGCTGATCAGCGGCGGCGACGTGCCGTTCGTGCTGCAGCCGCTCACCGTGCTCGGCCCGGCCGCCGTGATGATCGTGCTCGGCGTGCTCGGCGCGGCCCTGTCCATCCGGCGGATCACCGCCGTCGACCCCCTGACCGCGCTCGGGAGCGCCCGATGAGCCTGTTGCTCGACCACGTGACCCTGACCTACCCGGACGGCGACGGCCGGCTCACCGCCCTCGACGCCGTCTCCCTGGACGTGCCCGCCGGCCGCCTCACCGCCGTCGTCGGCCCCTCCGGCTCCGGCAAGTCCAGCCTGCTCGCCGTCGCCGCGACCCTCGTCACGCCGGACACCGGCCGGGTCGTCGTCGCCGGCACGGAGACGGGCTCGCTCACCCCGGCGGCCAAGGCCGAGCTGCGCCGCGAGCACATCGGCATCGTCTTCCAGCAGCCGAACCTGCTGCCCTCGCTCAGCGCGCTGGAGCAGCTCCAGGTGATGGCGCACCTGTCCGGGCGCGGCCCGCGGACCGCCCGGGACCGGGCCCTGGAGCTGCTCGACGCGGTCGGCCTCGCCGACCAGGCGCACCGCCGCCCGCACCAGCTCTCCGGCGGTCAGCGCCAGCGCGTCAACATCGCGCGGGCGCTGATGAACGAGCCCTCCGTGCTCCTGGTCGACGAGCCGACGAGCGCGCTCGACCACGAGCGGGGCGCGGCCGTGATGGAGCTGCTCGGCCGGCTGACGGCGGAACGGGGGACGGCGACGGTGCTCGTGACGCACGACCGGACGCACCTCGGGCGGGCGGACCGCACGGTGACGGTGGTGGACGGGCGGCTGAGCGAGGACACCGCCGACGTGGCCGTCTGACCCGCGTACACACGACGAGGGCGCCCGGAGCCTGGGGAAGGCTTCGGGCGCCCTTTGCCGTATGTCGTAGGCCGTGTGTCGTAGGCCGTACGCCGTGGGGGCCGTTCGGGGCCGGGCCGGGGCTCAGACCTGCCCGTTGCCCGCCGTGTTCACCAGCGCCGCCGACAGCTCCTGGGCGACCTGCTGGAGGATCGGGACGATCTTGTCGGTGGCCGCCTCGGTGACCCGGCCGGCCGGGCCGGAGATGGAGATCGCGGCGGGGGTGGGGGAGTTGGGGACGGGGACCGCGAGGCAGCGGACTCCTATCTCCTGCTCGTTGTCGTCGACCGCGTAGCCCGTGTCGCGCACCAGGACCAGGGCGTCCAGGAAGCCCTCGGGCGTGGTGATCGTCTTCTCGGTGGCGGCGGGCATGCCGGTACGGGCGAGCAGCGCGCGCACCTCGTCGGCGGGCGTGTCCACGAGCAGCGCCTTGCCGACGCCGGTGGAGTGCGGCAGCACCCGGCGGCCGACCTCGGTGAACATGCGCATCGAGTGCTTGGACGGCACCTGGGCGACGTACACGACCTCGTCGCCGTCGAGCAGCGCCATGTTCGCGGTCTCGCCGGTCTCCTCGACGAGCCGGGCCAGATACGGGCGGGCCCAGGTGCCGAGGAGCCGGGAGGCGGACTCGCCGAGCCGGATCAGGCGCGGGCCGAGGGCGTAGCGGCGGTTCGGCTGCTGGCGGACGTAGCCGCAGGCGACCAGCGTGCGCATCAGGCGGTGGATGGTCGGCAGCGGCAGTCCGCTGCTGGCGGAGAGTTCGCTGAGCCCGACCTCGCCGCCCGCGTCGGCCATCCGCTCCAGGAGGTCGAAGGCACGCTCGAGGGACTGGACGCCACCGCTCGCGGCGGCGGGCTTGGCGGCGTCGGTGGTGCTGGCGCTGGACGTCGGCACGGCAACGGTCCTTTCGGGGCAGGCGGGCAAGGCAGCAGCCTACCGGGCGCCCGGGCCGGGCACACGGCCCAGGTCCCGGCGTCCGGGCCGGTCAGCGGGGTGTTTGTCCGGTGTCGGCGGCTGCCCTGAGGGGTCCTGGTCCGCCCCGCATGTGCGGAGCTACGTTCTACTGTACGAAATTCTCATTCCACTTCATGGAAACGTCCAATCGGCCCTCGCGAGAGCGGGGCATGCCGGGCGATCCTGAAAACGCGCCCTTGACGACATGTCGTCACGGCCGCAGACTCCTTCAACAGTTCGTTGAATTTCTGCTTCGCGGAAGAAGAAGGGGTACGGGTGGACGTCAACCTGGTCCTGCGCTCGACGCGCGTCATCACCCCCGAGGGGACTCGTGCGGCGTCGATCGCCGTCTCCGGCGGGACGATCGCGGCCGTGTGGCCGTACGACGCCGAGGTCCCGGCCGGGGCCCGGCTGGAGGACGTCGGCGACGACGTCGTCCTGCCCGGTCTCGTCGACACGCATGTCCATGTGAACGACCCCGGGCGCACCGAGTGGGAGGGCTTCTGGACCGCGACGCGCGCCGCGGCCGCCGGTGGCATCACCACCCTGCTCGACATGCCGCTGAACTCGCTGCCGCCGACCACCACCGTCGAGCACCTGCGGATCAAGCAGGACGTCGCCCGCACCAAGGCGCACATCGACACCGGCTTCTGGGGCGGCGCCCTGCCGGACAACGTCAAGGACCTGCGGCCGCTGCACGACGCCGGCGTCTTCGGCTTCAAGTGCTTCCTGTCGCCGTCCGGCGTGGACGAGTTCCCGCAGCTCGACCAGGACCAGCTGGCCGCCTCGCTCGCCGAGATCGCCGGCTTCGACGGGCTGATGATCGTCCACGCCGAGGACCCGCACGAGCTCGACGCCGCCCCGCAGACGCCGGGCGCGAAGTACGCCGACTTCCTCGCCTCCCGGCCGCGGGTCGCGGAGAACACCGCGATCGAGAACCTGATCAACCAGGCCCGCCGGCTGAGCGCCCGCGTGCACGTCCTGCACCTGTCGTCCTCGGACGCGCTGCCGCTGATCGCCGCCGCCAAGGCGGAGGGCGTGAAGGTCACCGTCGAGACCTGTCCGCACTTCCTGACCCTGACGGCGGAGGAGGTCCCGGACGGCGCGACCGAGTTCAAGTGCTGCCCGCCGATCCGCGAGGCGGCCAACCAGGACGCGCTGTGGGAGGGCCTGGCGGACGGCACCATCGACTGCATCGTCTCCGACCACTCGCCGTCCACGGCCGACCTCAAGACCGGCGACTTCGCCTCCGCCTGGGGCGGCATCTCCTCGCTCCAGCTCGGCCTGCCGGCCATCTGGACCGAGGCCCGCCGCCGCGGCCACGACCTCACCGACCTCGCCCGCTGGATGTCCGAGGGCCCCGCCCGCCTCGCCGGTCTCGACCGGAAGGGCGCCATCGAGCCGGGCCGCGACGCCGACTTCGCGATCGTCGACCCCGACGCCACCTTCACCGTCGACCCGGCCGAACTGCAGCACCGCAACCGCGTCACCGCCTACGCCGGCAAGACCCTCTACGGCGTCGTCACCTCCACCTGGCTTCGCGGCGAGCGCATCAACGACCGCGGCACCCTCACCGAGCCCACCGGCCGTCTCCTCGAAAGGAACAACTGACGTGTCCTCCATACCCAGCTTCACCGGAGACGCGAGCCCGTACGGCGGCGGTGACCCGTACGCCGACTACCGCACCGCAGACTTCCCCTTCACCCAGTACGCCGACCTCGCCGACCGCCGCCTCGGCGCGGGCGTCGTCGCCGCCAACGACGAGTTCTTCGCCGAGCGCGAGAACCTGCTCAAGCCCGAGGCCGCCGAGTTCGACCCCGAGCACTTCGGCCACAAGGGCAAGATCATGG
Source organism: Streptomyces sp. NPDC004788 (assembly GCF_053601115.1). NCBI lineage: Bacteria > Bacillati > Actinomycetota > Actinomycetes > Kitasatosporales > Streptomycetaceae > Streptomyces > Streptomyces sp. NPDC004788. The sequence goes on along the minus strand of NZ_JBSGBF010000069.1, from coordinate 25,717 downwards.
ACGGCTGGGAGACCCGCCGCCGCCGCGGCGTCTCCGCCGAGCAGCCGCACCCCACCGAGGACGACCACGACTGGGCGCTCGTACGCCTCGGTGCCCCCGGCGTGATCCGCGGCCTCGTCGTCGACACCGCCCACTTCCGCGGCAACTACCCGCAGGCCGTCTCCGTCGAGGCCACCTCCGTCGCCGGCTCGCCCTCGCCCGAGGAGCTCCTCGCCGACGACGTCAAGTGGACGACGATCGTCCCGCGCACCGCCATCGGCGGCCACGCCGCCAACGGCTTCGCCGTCGACGTCGAGCAGCGCTTCACCCACCTCCGCGTCAACCAGCACCCCGACGGCGGCATCGCCCGCCTCCGCGTGTACGGCGAGGTCGCCCCCGACCCGGCCTGGCTCGGCGTGCTCGGCACCTTCGACCTCGCCGCCCTGGAGAACGGCGGCCAGGTCGAGGACGCCTCCGACCGCTTCTACTCGCCGGCCACCAACACCATCCAGCCCGGCCGCTCGCGCAAGATGGACGACGGCTGGGAGACCCGCCGCCGCCGCGACAAGGGCAACGACTGGATCCGCTACAGCCTCGCCGCCGAGTCCGAGATCCGCGCCGTCGAGATCGACACCGCGTACCTCAAGGGCAACAGCGCCGGCTGGGCCGCGCTCTCCGTCGCCGCCGAGGGCTCCGACGACTGGACCGAGATCCTCCCGCGGACCCGCCTCCAGCCCGACACCAACCACCGCTTCGTGCTCGACACGCCCGCGGTCGGCGCCCGTGTCCGCATCGACATCTACCCCGACGGCGGCATCTCCCGCCTCCGCCTCTTCGGCTCCCTCACCGAGGCGGGCACGGCGCGCCTGACGGCCCGCCACCAGGAACTGGGCGGCTGACGCCTCCCACCAAGACTGGGCGGGCACGACACCCCGCCCGGCCCGCGAGGGCGCACCGACCCGACAGCACCGGTGCGCCCTCCACCTCTTTTCAAGGCTCGGTTCCCCTCCGGGGCGCTTGAGCCGTGCTCACAGCGCCGTACGTGCTCGCCCCCTCGTTCCTCGGGGACCGCGCGCGTTCGTCACCGTTCCCCCGGCGCGCCCCTTCGGCTCACTCGCCGCCGCGGTCGTCGGGGCGGTCACGCGGCGTGGCCGCCGTCCACCGAGAACTCGGCGCCCGTCACGTACGCCGCACCCGGGCCGGACAGGAACGCCACCATCGAGGCGACCTCGTCGGCCGTGCCGAAGCGGCCGAGGGCCGTCATCTCGGCCTGGGCCTGGGCGTACGGGCCGTTCGCCGGGTTCATGTCGGTGTCCGTCGGGCCCGGGTGGACGATGTTCGCGGTGATGCCGCGGCCGCCCAGCTCGCGGGCGAGCGACTTCGTCAGGCCGACGAGGGCCGCCTTGCTCATCGCGTACAGCGTGCCGCCGGGGCCCGGCACCCGCTGCGTCATGCAGGTGCCGATGGTGACGATCCGGCCGCCCGCCACCATGCGCGCGGCGGCGGCCTGCGCGGCCAGGAAGACCGAGCGGACGTTCACCGCGAGCACCCGGTCCACGTCCGCGAGGGTCAGGGACTCCAGCGGGCCGATGACCCCGACGCCGACGTTGTTCACCAGCACGTCGAGCCGGCCGAGCGCGTCCGCGGCCCACTCCACCGCGCCGGCCGCGTCTCCCGCGTCAGCCGCGTCCGCGCGCAGCGCGAGCGCCTTCCCGCCGGCCGCCTCGATCCGGGCGGCGACCTCGCGGGCCCGCTCCGCGCCCTGGACGTAGGTGAAGGCGACGTCCGCGCCCTCCTCGGCGAGCCGGACGGCCGTCGCCGCGCCGATGCCCCGGCTGCCGCCGGTGACCAGGACCGCCTTGCCGCTCATCGTGGACATTCTGAACTCCTCGTACGTCGTCGCCAGTTGTCGTTGCGAGTTCAATCAAACGCGGGGCGGCGTCCCCGTGCTGGCGGGAATCGGACGGCGAGCCGGTCACCGCGCGGCCACCGATGAGTTCCGCGGACAGGCAGGGTCTGCAGAGGTGAGACACGACGACAAGAAGAGAGAGGGTCCCCCCATGGCCACCCTGAGCCTCACCCAGTTCCTCACCCTCGACGGCGTCTACCAGGCCCCCGGCGGTCCCGAGGAAGACCCCAGCGGCGGCTTCGCACACGGCGGCTGGTCCTTCCCGTACGGCGACGAGGACTTCGGCCGCTACATGAACGAGGTCTTCACGCGGCCCACCGCCTTCCTCCTCGGCCGCCGCACCTACGAGATCTTCGCGAGCTACTGGCCGAAGCACGACGACCCCGACAACCCCATCGCGACCAAGCTGAACACCCTCCCCAAGTACGTGGCCTCCCGCACCCTCACCACCGCCGACTGGGGACCGGTCACGATCCTCTCCGGCGACGTCGTGCAGGAGGTCGCCGCGCTCAAGCAGCGGCTCGACGGCGAGATCCAGATGCACGGCAGCGGCGGCCTCGCGCGGACCCTGCTGGACCACGACCTCATCGACACGCTCCACCTGCTCGTCTTCCCGGTCGTCCTCGGCACGGGCCGACGCCTGTTCGCCGAGGGCGCGAGGCCCAGCGCCTTCCGGCTCACCGACGCGCGCACGACGCCGGCGGGCGTCACCCTCCAGACGTACGAGCAGGCGGGCCGGCCCACGTACGGCAGCTACTGAAAGGTGTAGCCACCACGGGCTGGTCCCGGTACGGTGATCACCCCCCCCGTGTGCGAGCCGTCGAAGTCTCCACTCCGCCTGACCAGTTGGAGACGCCATGTCGTCGCTCGCCGCCCCCGCGACCCTCGGCGCCCCGCGCCGCGCCTGGCTCACCGACCTGCCGGTGCTGCTCGTCGCGGTCGTCTGGGGCGCCAGCTATCTCGCCGCCAAGGGCGTCACCACCACCCACACCGTGCTCGCCGTCCTCGTGCTGCGCTTCGCGATCGTGCTGCCGGTGCTCGTCGCCGCGGGGTGGCGCAGGCTGCGGGCCCTCGACGCGGCCCAGTGGCGCGGGGCGGCGGTCCTCGGGCTGATCCTCGCCGGGATCTTCGTACTCGAGACGTACGGGGTGGTGCACACCTCCGCCACCAACGCGGGCCTGATCATCAGCCTCACGATGGTCTTCACGCCGCTCGCCGAGGCCGCCGTCACCCGGACCAAGCCGCCCCGCGCCTTCCTCGGCGCCGCCGCGCTGTCCGTGGCCGGCGTGGTCCTGCTGACCCAGGGCGCGGGCTTCACCGCGCCCTCGGCCGGCGACCTGCTGATGCTGCTCGCCGCGCTCGCCCGTACCGTGCACGTCCTCGCGATGTCGCGCATCAAGGCCGTACAGAGCGCCGACTCGCTCTCCCTCACCACCGTCCAGCTCGGCGCCGCCGTCGCGGTCTTCGCCCTCCTCGCCGCCGTCCCCGGCACCGGCGCCACCCCCTGGGCGACGGCCCTCGGCTTCGGGCCGGGCGAGTGGGCCGGACTGCTCTTCCTCTCCGTCTTCTGCACCCTGTTCGCCTTCTTCGTCCAGATGTGGGCCGTCCGCCGCACCTCCCCGTCCCGCGTCAGCCTCCTCCTCGGCACCGAGCCCCTCTGGGCCGCCGCCGCGGGCATCGCACTCGCCGGTGACCGCCCCGGAACCCTGGGCCTCGCCGGGGCCGTCCTCGTGCTCGCGGGCACCGGCTGGGGCCGCCGGGCCGCCGACACCGCTTAGACCTGCCTCCGGGCCTGAGCCGTCAGCTCTTGACCCGGTCCGATATCACCAGGACCACCAGTCCGAGCCCCGCGATCACGATGTTCGCGAACAGCTCCCGGCCCTCCAGGAAGCCGATGTTGTCGGTCAGGAAACGGGTCGCGCCCATCAGTTTGAACCAGCCGTCGGTCAGCTCGCGGATCACCCCGCACACGCCGAAGACCAGCACCAGAAAACCCGTGACCTCGAGAAACCTCTTCATGCTCCGAGCATGATCCACGGCCGCCCCCGCCCGCGTCGGCCACCGGTATCCCCTCTCCGCGACTTCCGTACGACCTTCGTACGACCGAGGTCCCCGGCTCGCGCGACTTTGGTATCGCACGGGCCGCACGTGGCCGCACGGGGCCGTGACACGCCGCTCACCTGCGTACATTTCCCGTATGACGCGTACCTGGCTGCTCCCTTCCCATCTGGTCGAGGCCGCCCGCACCGGCGGCCGGGGGCCGGGGGACGGGCGGCCGCGGCGGACCGTGCGGGACTGGGTGGTCGACACCACGATCTTCCTGCTCGCGGCGTTCGTGGGGCTGCTCGCGGCCGAGACCAGCGCCGCGTACAGCAGCGAGGCCGTCGCGCTGACCGACCAGCTCGTCGGCGGGCTCGCCTGCTGCGCCCTGTGGCTGCGCCGCCGCTGGCCCACCGGGCTCGCGGTCACCCTCTCCGTCGTCAGCGTCGTCGCGCCGACGGCGGGCGGCGCCGTGCTCGCCGCGCTGTTCAGCGTGGCCGTGCGCCGCCCCTTCAAGGAGGTGGCGTCGATCGGACTGCTTGCCATGGCCGCGTCGACCGTGCAGGTCTTCGTACGGCCCGACCCGACCACCGGCACCCCGCTCGCCATCGGCATCGGGATCGTCCTGATCCTCCTGGTCACCGCCTGGGGCATGCTGGTCCGCTCCCGCCGCCAGCTCGTCGAGGCGCTGCGCGACCGCGCGCTGCGCGCCGAGGCGGAGGCGGGGCTGCGGGCCGAGCAGGCGCAGCGGCAGGCGCGGGAGGCCATCGCGCGGGAGATGCACGACGTGCTGGCCCACCGCCTCACGCTGCTCAGCGTGCACGCCGGCGCCCTGGAGTTCCGGCCCGACGCCCCGCCCGCGCAGGTCGCGCGGGCCGCCGGGGTGATCCGGGACAGCGCCCACGAGGCGCTGCAGGACCTGCGGGAGATCATCGGCGTGCTGCGCGCGCCGCACGACGACGAGGGCGACGGCGGCGCCGCGAACCGGCCGCAGCCCACCCTCGCCACCCTGGACAGCCTCGTCGCGGAGGTCCGCGAGGCCGGCATGAAGGTCGTCCTCGACTCGACCGTGGCCGACCCGGACGCCGTGCCCGCCGCCACCGGCCGCACCGTCTACCGCATCGTCCAGGAAGCCCTCACCAACGCCCGCAAGCACGCGCCCGGCGCCGAGGTCACCCTCACCCTGCGCGGCCGCCCCGGCGAAGGACTCGACCTCGACATCGCCAACCCCGCCCCCACCGGTCCCGTCCCGCCCGTCCCCGGCTCCGGGCAGGGCCTCATCGGGCTGACCGAACGCGCCACCCTCGCCGGCGGCCGGCTCACCCACGGACCCGCCCCCGACGGCGGCTTCGCCGTGCACGCCTGGCTACCGTGGCCCGCATGACACCCACCCCGCCGTCCTCCTCGCCGTCCGCCCGGCCGTCCGCCCGGCCGTCCGTCCGGCTGCTCGTCGTCGACGACGACCCGCTGGTCCGCGCGGGCCTCGCCCTCATGCTCGGCGGCGCCGAGGACATCGAGATCGTCGGCGAGGGCGCCGACGGCGCCGAGGTCCCCGAACTCGTCGAGCGGCTCGCCCCCGACGTCGTCCTCATGGACATCCGCATGCCGCGCGTCGACGGCCTCTCCGCCACCGAACGGCTCCGCGCCCGGCCCGGCGCGCCCGAGGTCCTCGTCCTCACCACCTTCCACGCCGACGAACAGGTCCTGCGGGCGCTGCGCGCCGGGGCCGCCGGCTTCGTCCTCAAGGACACCCCGCCGGCCGAGATCGTCACCGCCGTGCGCCGGGTGGCGGCCGGGGACCCGGTGCTCTCCCCGGCCGTCACCCGCCAGCTCATGACCCATGTCGCCGGGCAGGACACGCCGCACACTCCCCGCACCGGCCCGCAGGAGCCCCCGCGCCGCGCCACCGCCGCCCGCCGTCTCGCCGAACTCGCGGACCGCGAACGGGAGGTGGCGCTCGCCGTCGGACGGGGCAGCTCCAACGCCGAGATCGCCGCGGCCCTCTACATGAGCGTCCCCACCGTCAAGACCCACGTCTCCCGCATTCTGGCCAAACTCGGCCTCAACAACCGTGTCCAGATCGCGCTGCTCGTCCACGACGCCGGCCTGCTCGACCTCCCCGACGGAGCGGACGACGCGTAGCCTGGACCGATGTCCGTCATTCAACTGGGGGAATACGGAGCGGACTTCACCGCCGACCCGTACCCGTATTACGCGAAACTCCGTGAGAGCGGCCCGGTGCACGAGGTCGTGACGCCGGACGGCATGCCGGCCTGGCTCGTCGTCGGCTACGAGGAGGCCCGCGCGGCCCTCGCCGACCAGCGGCTCTCCAAGTCCTTCTCCGAATTCGGCCCGGAACGGCCGCAGGACGAGATCATCGGACCCAATCTGCTCATCATCGACCCGCCCGACCACACCCGGCTGCGCAAACTCGTCGCGGGCGAGTTCACCGGCCGCCGGGTGGAGGCGCTGCGGCCGCGCGTCCAGGAGCTCACCGACGAACTCCTCGACGCGATGGCCCCGGCCGGCCGCGCCGACCTCGTCGACTCCTTCGCCTTCCCGCTGCCCATCACCGTCATCTGCGAACTGCTCGGCGTCCCGGCCGCCGACCGCGACACCTTCCGGGCCTGGTCCAACGCGATCGTCGCGCCGACCGGTGACCCCTCCGAGCAGGAGGCGGCCGCGGCCGGCTTCTACGGCTACCTCGACGAACTCATCGAGGACAAGCGCGCCGCCGGGCCGCAGGACGACCTGCTGTCCGCCCTCATCGCCACCCGCGCCGAGGACGGCGACCGGCTCTCGCTCCCCGAACTGCGCGCCCTCGCCTATCTGCTGCTCATCGCGGGCCACGAGACCACCGTCAACCTGATCGCCAACACGGTCCGCGCCCTGCTCACGCACCCCGAGCAACTGGCCGCGCTGCGCGCCGACTTCGGCCTGATCGACGCCGCCGTCGAGGAGGGGCTGCGTTACGACGGACCGGTCGAGAACGCCACGCTCCGCTTCGCCAAGGAGCCGGTCACCCTCGGCGGCGTCGAGATACCCGCCGGCGCGATCGTGCTCGTCGGCCTCGCCTCCGGCGCCCGCGACCCCGGCCGCTTCCCCGAACCCGACCGCTTCGACATCGGGCGCGACCCGCGCGGCCACCTCGCCTTCGGCCACGGCATCCACTACTGCCTGGGCGCACCACTGGCCCGCCTGGAAGGCAAGACGGCGATCGAGTCACTGCTCCGGCGCTTCCCGCGGCTGGAACTCGACCCGGACGCGGCCCCCTGGGAATGGCTCCCCGGCATGCTGATCCGCGGCACCCGCCACCTGCCCGTCGTCTGGTGACACCCAGGGGTGCCTCGCCGATCATGCCGGGCTGACCGACAAGGCACCCCGGAGCCCCGGGCCCGCCGTCACCGGCCCCCGGGGCTCATTCCGCCGGGACCTCCGCCACCCGCACCGGGCGGCGCTCCCGGCGCGAGCGCTCGCACGCCTCCGCGATCCGCAGCGCGGCGAGCGCCTCGCCGCCGTCGCAGGGGTTGTCACGCTCGCCGCGCACCAGACCGACGAAGGCGTCCAGCTCCGCCTCGTACGCCGGCCCGAAACGCTCCAGGAAACCGGGCCACGGCTTCCCGGGCGGCGGCGGGCCCTGCGGCTCGACCGACTCCAGCGGGGTCCGCTCGTCCAGGCCGACCGCGAGCTGCGTCCGCTCGCCGGCCAGCTCCATCCGTACGTCGTACCCGGCGCCGTTGCAGCGGGTCGCGGTCGCCGACACCAGCGTGCCGTCGTCCAGGGTGAGCAGCGCGGCGGCCGTGTCCACGTCGCCGGCCTCGCGGAACATCGCGGGCCCCGCGTCCGACCCGGTCGCGTACACCTCCACCACCTCGCGCCCGGTCACCCAGCGCACGATGTCGAAGTCGTGCACCATGCAGTCCCGGAACAGCCCGCCGGACAGCGGCAGATACGCGGCCGGCGGCGGCGCGGGGTCCGACGTCGCCGTCCGCACGGTGTGCAGCCGGCCGAGCCGGCCCGCGGCGACGGCCTCCCGCGCCGCCCGGTACCCGGCGTCGAACCGCCGCATGAACCCCAGCTGCAGCTCCGTCCCGGCCGCCGCCACCGCCCGCAGCGCGCCCAGCGTCCCCGGCACGTCGAGCGCGATCGGCTTCTCGCAGAACGCCGGAAGCCCCGCCTCCGCCGCCCGCCCGATCAGCTCCGCGTGCGCCGCCGTCGCCGACGCGATCACCACCGCGTCCAGCGCGTGATGCCCGAACAGCGCATCCACGGAAGGCGCCGCCTCCGCCCCGAGCGCCCCCGCGACCCGCGCCGCCCGCTGCGCGTCGGCGTCCGCGAGCACCAGCGCCCCGACCTCCGGGTGCCGGGCGAGCAGTCCCGCGTGAAAGGCGCCGATCCGTCCCGTCCCGACCAGTCCGATCCGCATGGCCCCCAAGGTGGTGCGGAACGGACGGGGTGTCAAGGAAATGTCAGGACAACCGGACACCAACCCGTCCCGACCGCCTCCCGGCCGCCGTCCCGGCCCGCTCCCGCCTCCTTCCGGTGATCCGCCCCCGCGGCTACCCTCCCGTCCGTGTCCCCGCGAGGCCCCGAGCCGCCAGCGCACCTGCCCGGTCTGTCCGTGGACCGGGGCAGCCCCGTGCCGCTGTACTTCCAGCTCGCCCGGCAGTTGGAGACGGCCATCGAGAACGGGACGCTGCGCCCGGGCAGCCGGCTCGGGAACGAGATCGACCTCGCCGGGCGGCTCGGGCTCTCGCGGCCCACCGTGCGGCAGGCGATCGGGTCGCTGGTCGACAAGGGGCTGCTCGTGCGGCGCCGGGGAGTGGGCACGGTGGTGGTGCACGGCAGGGTGCGGCGGCGGGTGGAGCTGAGCGGGCTCTACGACGACCTGGAGGCGGCCGGGCAGCGGCCGGCGACCCGGGTCCTGGTGGACCGGCTGGAGCCCGCCGGGGCCGAGGTCGCCGCGGCGCTCGGCGTGCCGGAGGGGGCGGAGGTGCGGTATCTGGAGCGGCTCCGCTCGGCACACGGCGAGCCCCTCGCGTATCTGCGCAACCACCTGCCCGCCGGGCTGCTCGACGCCGACACCGCGAGCCTCACGGCCACCGGCCTCTACCGGCTGCTCGGCGCCGCCGGGGCGGACCCGCACAGCGCCACGCAGACCGTCGGCGCCCGGACCGCCGGGCCGGGGGAGGCGTGGCTGCTCGGCGAGCGGGAGGGCGCGGCGCTGCTGACGATGGAACGCGTGACCTTCGACGCGGCCGGCCGTGCGGTGGAGTTCGGCCGGCACCTCTACCGGGCCTCCCGCTACTCCTTCGAGTTCCCGCTGACCGCCCGCGGGTAGGACGGGGGCGGGACGCGGGCCCCGCCGAAGATCGGCGCGACCCCCATGACCGATACTGCAATGCACGCAGAAGGACACAAAGGAGGGCAGGTCCTCGTGACCAGGGTTCGCACAGGAGGGGTACGCGCGGCGATCGGCGCCGTGCTCGCGGTGGCGCTGACGGCCGCGCTCGCCGGCTGCAGCAGCACCGGCGGCAAGCGCGCGGAGGACGCCCGCAAGGCGGCCGCGGCGCAGGGGCGGGCGGCCGTGAACACCCCCCGCTGGACCTTCGCCATGATCACCCACTCGGGCGACGGCGACACCTTCTGGGACATCGTCCAGAACGGCGCCAAGCAGGCCGCCGTCAAGGACAACATCAACTTCCTGTACGCCCACAGCGACGAGGCGCAGCAGCAGGCGCAGCTCATCGACTCGTACGTGGCCAAGAAGGTCGACGGCATCATCGTCAGCCTCGCCAAGCCCGACGCGATGAAGGCGTCCGTGGAGAAGGCCGTCAAGGCCGGCATCCCGGTGATCACGGTGAACTCCGGCGCCGAGGCGTCCAAGGCGTTCGGCGCGCTCACCCACATCGGCCAGGACGAGACCGTCGCCGGCGAGGCCGTCGGCACGGAGCTCGACAAGCGCGGCCGCAAGAAGGCCCTGTGCGTCCTGCACGAGCAGGGCAACGTCGGCCACGAGCAGCGCTGCGCCGGCGCGAAGAAGACCTTCGGCGGCGACATGCAGAACCTGTACGTCGACGGCACCAACATGCCCGACGTCCAGGCGTCCATCCTCGCCAAGCTCCAGGCCGACCCGTCCATCGACGCCGTCGTGACGCTCGGCGCGCCGTTCGCCGACGCGGCCGTGCAGGCGAAGCGCACGGCCGGCAGCAAGGCCGAGGTCGACACCTTCGACCTCAACGCCAAGGTCGCCGCCGCGCTCGACTCCGGCACCCTCGGCTTCGCCGTCGACCAGCAGCCGTACCTCCAGGGTTACGAGGCCGTCGACCTGCTCTGGCTCCACCGCTACAACGCCGACGTCCTCGGCGGCGGCAAGCCGGTGCTCACGGGCCCGCAGATCATCACCAAGGACGCGGCCGCCGCGCTGAAGGACTACACCGAGCGGGGCACCCGATGAGCGCCACCGCACCGCCCTCGGCCACGCCCCCGCCCTCACCCTCCGACGGTCTCGACCACGTCGACGAGCGGCTCCTGCGCACCTCGCCGCTGAAGAAGCTGCTCGCCCGCCCGGAACTCGGCTCGGTCGTCGGCGCGGTCGCCGTCTTCGCGTTCTTCTCGCTCGTCGCCGACAGCTTCCTGCGCCCCGCCAGCCTCGGCACCGTCCTCTACGCGGCCTCCACCATCGGCATCATGGCCGTGCCCGTGGCGCTGCTGATGATCGGCGGCGAGTTCGACCTGTCGGCCGGTGTCCTGGTCACCACCTCGGCGCTGGTCTCCTCGATGTTCAGCTACCAGATGACCGCGAACGTGTGGGTCGGCGTCGGCGTCTCGCTGCTCGTCACCCTCGCCGTCGGCGCGTTCAACGGCTTCATGCTGACCCGCACCGAGCTGCCGAGCTTCATCATCACGCTCGGCACCTTCCTGATGCTGACCGGCCTGAACCTCGGCTTCACCAAGCTGATCAGCGGCACCGTCTCCACCAAGTCGATCGCCGACATGGAGGGGTTCCCCGCCGCCCGGGACCTCTTCGCCTCCACCTGGACCGTCGGCGGCGTCGAGCTGAAGGTCACCATCCTGTGGTGGCTGGTCCTGGTCGCCCTCGCCACCTGGATCCTGCTGCGCACCCGCTTCGGCAACTGGATCTTCGCGGTCGGCGGCGGCGCGGACGCGGCCCGCGCGGTCGGCGTCCCGGTCCACCGGACCAAGATCCTCCTGTACATGGGCGTGGCCTTCTGCGCCTGGATCTCCGGCCAGCACCTGCTCTTCTCGTTCGACGTCGTCCAGTCCGGCGAGGGCGTCGGCAACGAGCTGATCTACATCATCGCGGCCGTCATCGGCGGCTGTCTGATCACCGGCGGCTACGGCTCGGCCATCGGCTCCGCCGTCGGCGCCTTCATCTTCGGCATGACCGGGAAGGGCATCGTGTACGCGGAGTGGAACCCGGACTGGTTCAAGTTCTTCCTCGGCGCCATGCTGCTGCTCGCCACCCTCCTGAACGCCTGGATCCGCAAGCGCGTGGAGGCCACCAAGTGACCACGGCACCGACCACCACCGCCGGCACCGCGAGCCCGCTCGTCGAGCTCGACGACGTCAGCAAGTACTACGGCAACATCCGCGCCCTCGAAGGCGTCTCCCTGGAGGTGAACGCGGGCGGGATCTCCTGCGTCCTCGGCGACAACGGCGCCGGCAAGTCCACCCTCATCAAGATCGTCGCCGGTCTGCACCGGCACGACGCCGGCAGCTTCCGCATCGAGGGCGAGGAGGTCACCCTCGCCAACCCGCGCGAGGCCCTCGACCGCGGCATCGCCACCGTCTACCAGGACCTCGCCGTGGTCCCGCTGATGCCGGTGTGGCGCAACTTCTTCCTCGGCTCCGAGCCCACTCGCGGCAAGGGCCCCTTCAAGCGCCTCGACGTCGAGCTGATGCGCGAGACCACCCGGACGGCACTGCTGCGCATGGGCATCGACCTGCGCGACGTCGACCAGCCCATCGGCACCCTGTCCGGCGGCGAGCGGCAGTGCGTGGCCATCGCCCGAGCCGTCCACTTCGGCGCCAAGGTCCTCGTCCTCGACGAGCCGACCGCCGCGCTCGGGGTGAAGCAGTCCGGGGTCGTCCTGAAGTACGTGGCCGCCGCACGTGACCAGGGCCTCGGCGTGGTCCTCATCACCCACAACCCGCACCACGCCTATCTCGTGGGCGATCGTTTCGTCCTGCTGAAGCGCGGGGTCATGGCGGGCAGCCACACCAAGGACTCCGTCACCCTCGACGAGTTGACCCGCCAGATGGCCGGCGGCAGCGAGCTGGAGGACCTGCGCCACGAGCTGGAACGCCCGTCCGGGACGTGATCGCGTCCGTCACGCGCCCCCTCCACCCCACCTGGCAGAATCGAGCCGATGAGTACCTACCGTGACCTGACGCTCAGGGGCGCCTCCCGCGGCACGGTCCTGCGGACCGTCGGCACCCGGGAACGGCGCTCCCACCTGACCGCGCCGCGGGTGCCCACCGTCGGCATCGACATCGGCGGTACGAAGGTGATGGCCGGCGTCGTCGACGCGGACGGCAACATCCTGGAGAAGGTCCGCACCGAGACCCCCGACAAGTCCAAGAGCCCCAAGGTCGTCGAGGACACCATCGTCGAGCTGGTCCTGGACCTCTCCGACCGGCACGACGTGCACGCCGTCGGCATCGGCGCCGCCGGCTGGGTCGACGCCGACCGGGCCCGGGTGCTCTTCGCCCCCCACCTCGCCTGGCGCAACGAGCCGCTCCGCGACGCCCTCCAGGACCGGCTCGCCGTCCCCGTCATGGTGGACAACGACGCCAACACCGCCGCCTGGGCCGAGTGGCGCTTCGGCGCCGGACGCGGCGAGGACCACCTCGTCATGATCACCCTCGGCACCGGCATCGGCGGCGCCATCCTGGAGGACGGCCAGGTCAAGCGCGGCAAGTACGGGGTCGCCGGCGAGTTCGGGCACATGCAGGTCGTCCCCGGCGGCCACCGCTGCCCCTGCGGCAACCGCGGCTGCTGGGAGCAGTACAGCTCCGGCAACGCCCTGGTCCGCGAGGCCCGTGAGCTCGCCGCCGCCGACTCCCCGGTCGCGTACAACATCATCGAGCGGGTCAAGGGCAGCGTCCCCGACATCACGGGCCCGCTCATCACCGAGCTCGCCCGCGAGGGCGACGCCATGTGCGTCGAGCTGCTCCAGGACATCGGCCAGTGGCTGGGCGTCGGCCTCGCCAACCTGGCCGCCGCCCTCGACCCGTCCTGCTTCGTCATCGGCGGCGGCGTCTCGGCCGCCGACGACCTGCTCATCGGCCCGGCCCGGGACGCCTTCCGCCGCCACCTCACCGGCCGCGGCTACCGCCCCGAGGCCCGCATCGCCCGCGCCCAGCTCGGCCCCGAGGCCGGCATGGTCGGCGCCGCCGACCTCGCCCGGCTCGTCGCCCGCCGCTTCCGCCGCGCCAACCGGCGCCGCGTCGAGCGCTACGAGCGGTACGGGCGCTACACCCAGGCGCTGCGCGCCACCGCCGACCGCAGCACCCGCACCACCCCCGAGGACCCGCAGACATGACCGTGGCGTCGCCCCCGCCCCCGCCCACCCTGCCCCACCCCGCCCCGGCCCCGGACGGCAGGCTGCCCGAGGACCGGCGGCACATGCTGCGCCGCCGCTTCCTGACGCTGCTCACCATCGTGCTGCTCATCGGCGTCCCGGCCGGCTATCTGGTGATCTCCGCCAACCAGAGCCGGGACAGCGGACTCGACAAGGAGCGCGAGTCCGCCCCCGTGGGCCTCCAGGACAACTGGCCCTCGCAGATGAAGCGCCGGGTCTTCGAGATCCCGGTCCCGTCCGACGCCTGGCACGTCGCCTACTACGAGACCAGCAACTGGAAGACCAGCCGGCTCTACGTGCAGTTCACCACCACGGCGAACGGGCTCGACACCTACCTCGCCGAAAGCGGCACCAGCCGCGCCGCCCTCACGGCCGGTCGGGTCACCGTCGGCGAGCACGACTCCGGCATCGTCGGCTGGGACTTCACCTCCGGCCACCACGCCTGGACGGGCACCAGCGTCAGCCGCGAGAAGCCCCGCCCCACCAGCGACATCACCGTCAACCTCGACGACCCGGCGTTCCCGCGCGTGTACGTGGTCTCCACGACGTCCCCCTGACCCCCACGCCCGCCCCGCCACGGAATGTGAGAGCGTGCAGGGCGTGAGTGAGACTGTGACGAACAACCTGCAATACCGACTGGACGGCCGCGACGACGCTCCGGTGCTGGTCCTGGCGCCCTCGCTCGGCGCCACCTGGCACATGTGGGACCGGCAGATACCCGAGCTCACACGCACCTGGAGGGTCCTCCGCTTCGACCTGCCCGGCCACGGCGGCGCCCCCGCCCATCCGGCGAGCTCGGTCGCCGAGCTCGGCGACCGGCTGCTCGCCACCCTCGACGAGCTCGGCATCCAGCGCTTCGGCTACGCCGGCTGCGCCCTCGGCGGCGCCATCGGCATCGACCTCGCGCTGCGCGCCCCGCACCGGGTCGCCTCGCTCGCGCTGGTCGCCACCTCGCCCCGCTTCGGCACCCCCGACGAGTTCCGCCAGCGCGCCGTGATGGTCCGCGCCAACGGCCTGGAGCCGATCGCCCGCAGCGCGCCCGAGCAGTGGTTCACGCCCACCTTCGCCGGCGCCCAGCCCGCCATCGTCGACTGGGCCGTGCAGATGATCCGCACCACCGACCCCGGCTGCTACATCGCCGCCTGCGAGGCGCTCGCGGTCTTCGACGTCCGCGAGGCGCTCGGCCGGATCGCGATCCCCGCGCTCGTGCTCGTCGGCTCCGAGGACGCCGTCACCGGACCCGCCGAGGCCCGCACCCTCGTCGCCGGCATCGCCGACGCCCGGCTCGCCGTCGTCCCCGGCGCCTCCCACCTGGCCCCGGTCGAACAGCCCGCCGCCGTCACCGAGCTGCTCGCCGGCCACTTCGCGCCGCTCGGCCACGACACCCACGGCGCCCTCGCCGTCGTCCCCGCGCCGCCCGGCGTGCCGGCCCCGCAGGTCCCGCCGGGCCCGGCCGCCCCGCAGGTCTCCGCACCCGTCGTCCCGGCCGGCGAGATCGCCCCGGCCGCGCCCGCCGAGGAGACCGCGGCGCCGCGCCCCGACTCGTACGAGACCGGGCTCAAGCTGCGCCGCGAGGTGCTCGGCGACGCCCATGTCGACGAGGCCCTCGCCGAGCCCTTCGACGCGGACTTCCAGACCCTCGTCACCCGCTTCGCCTGGGGCGAGGTGTGGAGCCGCGACGGCCTCGACCGGCGCACCCGCAGCGCCGTCACGCTCGCCGCGCTGATCGCCGGCGGCCATCACGACGCCCTCGCCGACCACACCCGGGCCGCCCTGCGCAACGGCCTGAGCCCGGACGAGCTGCGCGAGATCCTGCTGCAGACCGCCGTCTACTGCGGTCTCCCGGCGGCCGAGAGCGCACTGCGGGTCGTCCGCCGCGTGATCGAGGAGTACACGACCCCGCAGGCGTAGCCTGCCGGGTGTGAAGCTCACCAAGAACACCCACGCCTGCGTCCGCCTGGAGAAGGACGGGCGGACGCTCGTCATCGACCCCGGGATGTTCACCGAGGAGGACGCCGCGCTCGGCGCGGACGTCCTCCTCGTCACCCACGAGCACCCCGACCACTTCGACGAGGCCCGGCTGCGCGCCGCCCTGGACGCCGACCCGGCCGCCGAGGTGTGGACGCTGCGGAGCGTCGCCGAGCAGCTGACCGCCGCGTTCCCCGGCCGCGTCCACACCGTCGGCCACGGCGACACCTTCTCCGCCGCCGGCTTCGACGTCCAGGTGCACGGCGAGCTGCACGCCGTGATCCACCCGGACATCCCGCGGATCACCAACGTCGGCTTCCTGGTCGACGGTTCGGTCTTCCACCCGGGCGACGCGCTGACCGTCCCGGACCGTCCGGTGGAGACGCTGTTCCTGCCGGTCATGGCCCCGTGGAACAAGATCTCCGAGGTCATCGACTACGTCCGCGAGGTCAAGCCGGTCCGCGCGTACGACATCCACGACGCGCTCCTCACCGACCTGGCCCGCCCCATCTACGACCGCCAGATCGGCGCCCTCGGCGGCACCGACCACCGCCGGCTCGCCCCGGGCGACTCGACCGAGCTGTGAGACGCCGCCCGGTGACTGTCACACCCCGCGGCTAGGCTTGCGGACATGCGCATCGCCACCTGGAACGTCAATTCGATCACCGCCCGGCTGCCCCGGCTCCTGGCCTGGCTGGAGAGCAGCGGCACCGACGTGCTGTGCATCCAGGAGACCAAGTGCACCGCCGAGCAGTTCCCCACCGAGGAGCTGCGCGAGCTGGGGTACGAGTCGGTGGTCAACGCCACCGGCCGGTGGAACGGGGTCGCCCTGCTCTCCCGGGTCGGCCTGGAGGACGTCGTCACCGGCCTGCCCGGCGGCCCCGACTACGAGGGGCTGCAGGAGCCGCGGGCCGTCTCCGCGACCTGCGGCCCGGTCCGCGTCTGGTCGGTGTACGTGCCGAACGGCCGCGAGGTGGCCCACGAGCACTACGCGTACAAGCTGCGCTGGCTGGAGGCGCTGAAGGCGGCCGTCGCCGACGACGCGGCGGCCGGGCGCCCCTTCGCCGTGCTCGGCGACTTCAACATCGCGCCCACCGACGACGACGTCTTCGACATCGCCGCCTTCGAGGGCGCCACCCATGTCACCGCTCCGGAGCGGGCCGCGCTCGCCGCGCTGCGCGAGGCCGGCCTCGACGACGTGGTGCCGCGCCCGCTGAAGTACGCCCACCCGTTCACGTACTGGGACTACCGCCAGCTCTGCTTCCCGAAGAACCGGGGCATGCGCATCGACCTGGTCTACGGCAACAAGCCGTTCGCCGACGCCGTCAAGGACAGCTACGTGGACCGCGAGGAGCGCAAGGGCAAGGGCGCCTCCGACCACGCCCCGGTCGTCGTCGACCTCGACGTCTGACGGTCCGCCCGACGGCGGATGATCTCCGCGTGCCGGGTGGTGCCGGCCAGGGCGCGGTGGGACGCTGGTCGGATGAACATCCCCTTCCTGGACAACTGGCGCAAACGGCACGAAGCCGAACGGTCCCCGCTGGTCACGGTCTTCGACCGGGACCCGGCGGGCGCGGCCGAGCTGCTCGCCGAGTGCGAGCTGCTGCGCAGCCGTGCCCAGGACGCCGGGGTGCGGCTCGACGACACCCCGCGCTCGCTCGCCGCCCTCGACCAGCTGCCGCCGCGCTGGCGCGAGGACCCCGAGGAGCTGCCGTGGTTCGGCAACGACGCGGGGCTCTACCTCGGCACGGTCGTCGTACGGACCGTGCCCGGCGCCGGCTGGCGGCTGCGGCCCGACGGCCAGCCGGTGGTCCAGCTCCCCTCGGGCCGCGAGATCGACGTGGTGGCGGCCGGCCTCGACTGGGCCGCGACCGGCATCCCGGAGCTCTCCCAGATCTACGGCGAGGCCGCCGAGTACTGACCGCTTCGCCGGTCACCGGCGGCCGGGGGTCACTCCGTCCGGAGGGGCACCGACAGATACGACGGGTCGTCCGCCGGGGAGGAGAAGGCCAGCCGCGCACCGGCCGGGTTGTGCTCGATGTAGAGCGGGTCGACGGTGTCCACGACCAGGGCGAGCCGGTGGCCGGCCGGCACGTCGTACGCGGTGGAGAACAGCTCCAGGTCGACGGCGAACGGGCGCCCGGGCGTGCGGTCGTGGAAGGTGTACGGGGCGTTGCTCACCAGCTTGCCGAGGCCGAGCGGGCCCACGTCGTAGAGGTACGCGACGAAGGTGCCGCTCTCGGCGGTCGGCGTGACCGTGGTGTGCAGCCGCACCGTGCCGCGCACCCGCTGCGGGGCGTCGGCGCGCTCGGACTGCCACACGGCCGCGAAGGCGCGCGGGAGCAGCGGGATGGAGGCGACGGGCGGGGTCTTGAAGAACTGGTCGAGGGTGTCGGAGAGCATCACGACTCCGCCGTCGGCGCCGGAGTCGACGCCGGTGAGGACGCGCCGGGTGTCGTCGAGGGCGAACTTGCGCCGGTTCGCCTGGACGGACTTCCAGTCGGGGTAGCCCTCGTAGCCGGCGTCGGAGCGCGGCTTCAGCTGGACGGGCCGCTCGCGGTCGATGCCGTTGTCGGCGCCCTTGAGGTAGTGGTCGAACCAGCGGTGGGCGTTGGTCCAGGTGTCGTTGGGCAGCCCGAACAGGCCGGTGGCCTCGGCGGTGGCGTGGTCGCCGGGCCGGAACTCCAGGCGCTTGGGCAGGTCGAGCTTCTCGTAGAAGCTCGCGTACTGGTTGGGCGGGAAGATGGTGTCGCCCCAGGCGTTGCCGAGCATGACGGCCGGGTGGCTGGCGTTGAGCGCGTCGAGGTAGGTGGTGGCGGACCGGGCGCGGCCCCAGGCGATCATCTCGTCCTCCTTCGCCAGGTTGGAGGAGAGGAAGTCGGCGAGGACCTGCCGGAGTTCGGGCCCGGGCCGTCCGGTCAGATAGCCGGTGCCGCCGAGCAGGGCCGCGGCCTGGAGGTGCTGGGTACGGCCGCTGTAGATGGAGTCGATGAGGTCGGCCCAGCCGCTGAGCGCGGCCACCGCCCGGATCCGCTTGTCGTGCGCGGCCGCGAGGAGGCTGATCCCCGCGCCGTACGACACCCCGGCCATCCCGACCTTCGCCGGGTCGGCCGGGGTGTGGGCGAGCGCCCAGTCGATGACGAGCGAGGCGTCGGCGATGTCCTTGGGGCCGGCGGTCTCGATCTCGCCGCCCGACTGCCAGAAGCCGCGGCTGTTGTAACTCACCACGACGTAGCCGGAGTCGGCGAGCTTCTCGGCCTGCGCGAGGTACTCGATCTGCGGCATCGCCCAGCTCGTGGGCAGCACGATCACCGGATAGCGGGCGGAGCCGTCGGCGCCGGCCGGGGTGACGACGTTGGCCTTGAGGACGGTGCCGCCCTCGCCCGCGATGTCGACGAACCGGACGGTGGGGACGGACTGTTCGGCGGCCCGGGCGGCGGGCGCGAGGCCGAGGGCCGTGCCGGCGACGAGGGAGGCCGATACGGCGAAGGTCAGGGCGGTACGCACGGGTCACTCCTCACTGGGTGCCACTGTGGGGACAGTGAATGGGGGGCAGTGAAAGTGACTCGACGGTAACCGCGATGACTTACCGAAGGTAACTGGCCGGTAAGTTACGCAAGGGTAACGATCGCCTCCCGGTAGTCGTCGAGCGCCTCGCGGTAGCGCTCGGCGGCCACCAGGAACATGGCCCGGTCGGGTCAGCGCCTGGGGGAGTGCGCCGGGTGGCGCGACTGTGCCTTCCGTCCTACGAAAACCGGCCCTGACCTGTCATGATGGTGACGTCTTCACTCCGACGGGAGGGCCGGTGGGCAGCAGCGGCACATCCGAAGTCCCCGAGGTTCCCGAAGTCCTGGACGTCCCCGACGTCTTCGACCCCCGGATCTACGCCGCCGGGATCCCGCACGAACGCTTCCGTGTCCTGCGCGACCGTCACCCCGTCGTCCGCCAGGACGAGTACGAGGTCCTCGGCTGGCCCGCCGGGCCCGGCTTCTGGGCCGTGACGCGGCACGCCGACGTCGTACGGGTGCTCAAGGACACGGCCGGCTTCTCGTCGTACCTCGGCGCGACCCAGATCCGCGACCCCGACCCGGCCGATCTGCCGTTCATCCGGCGCATGATGCTGAACCAGGACCCCCCGCACCACGGGCGGCTGCGCCGGCTCGTCAGCCGCGCCTTCACCCCCGGCCGGATCGAACGCTTCACCGAGACCGCGCGGCGGCGCGCCCGCCAACTGCTCACCGACGCACGGGAGTCGGGAGCGGGCGGGGAGGTGGACCTGGTGCGGGCCGTCACCGACGACTACGCGCTGCTCAACCTCACCGACATCCTCGGCGTCCCCGCGGCCGACCGCGGACTGCTGCACGCCTGGACCGAGCGGGTGATCGCCTACCAGGACCCCGACGAGCCGCCCGTGCTCGACGCCGACGGGAGGCCCGTCAACCCCCGCTCCCCGGCGATGCTCGCCGAGATGTTCGGCTACGCGCAGGACCTCGCCGCCCACAAGCGCGCGCACCCCGCCGACGACATCATGACCGTGCTCGCGCACTCCGAACTCCAGGACGCCGAGCTGGAGATGTTCTTCTTCCTGCTGACCGTCGCGGGCAACGACACCGTCCGCAGCGCCGCCCCCGGCGGACTGCTCGCACTCGCCGAACACCCGGAGGAACTCCGGAGGTTGTGGGACGGCAAGGTGGACACCGACACGGCCGTCGGCGAACTGCTGCGCATCCACCCGCCCGTCCTGCACATCCGCCGCACCGCCGCCCGGGACACCGAGCTGGCCGGGGTGCCCATCGCCGCGGGCGACAAGGTCGTCGTCTTCCACGCCTCCGCGAACTTCGACGACCGCGCCTTCGCCGACCCGCACCGGCTCGACCTCGCCCGCACGCCGAACCCGCACGTCTCCTTCGGTGACGGCCCGCACGTGTGCCTCGGCGCCCACTTCGCCCGGCTGCAACTCAGGCTGCTCCACGAGGAGATGCGCGAGGCCTGCGCGGACCTGGAGACCGCCGGGCCGCCCCGGCGCCTGGTCTCCCACTTCATCAACGGGATCAAGTCGCTGCCGGTGCGGGTGGCGTGGCGGAGCTGAGCGGCCGCGCCGTCGCCTGCCGGGTCACGTCGGCGACGAGCTCGACGACATCGGGGCCGTACGCCTGCGAGTTGACGACGCGCAGGAGCAGGGCGAAGGTGCCGTCGGGACCGTACTTACCGGCCAGCGCCTTGTGGTGGCGGGCCAGATGGCGCGCGGCGGCCTGGTTGGTGACCGCGGCCTGACCGCACAGCAGGAACACGGGGCGGCCTCCCTCGCCGCGGGTGAGGCGGGCGAGGACGACGTACTCGCTCACGCCCCAGTCCGGGCGGTAGGTCTCGCCGGCCACGGTGATCATCCCCCGGTCCTCGGGCGGGTCCTGCTCGACGTTCATGGTGAGCCCTGGCAGCAGGTTCGGCAGGTGCGCCGCCATGCGGCGGTTCGAGAACGGCCCGCCGATGCAGAACTCGGCTATCTCGCCCAGGCCCTGACGTGCTGTGTCGTGCTGCACGACCCGGGGCCGTGCCCCGCAGTCCTTGATCAGCGCCGACAGTTCGAGCAGCGCCGACACGTCGGTGGTGTGCACCCCGCGTTCGCTGCCGGCCATACGGTTCACCACGAGCAGACACTCCGAGCCGGAGGGCAGCCCGAAGAACGCCTGCTTCCTGCGGAGTCGGCGGCGCCACAGATACGTCCGGGTCAGCCAGCCGATCGAGCCGCTGACGCCGGTGGCCAGGACCCCGAGCACGACATTGCGCAGGTCTTCGTTCATGGGCGCGCATGGTAGCGGGGTGCGGCCGGTTGTTCGAGACGCGGTCCTGACGCGATGCGGTCCGGACGCGGTCCTGACGTGACGCCCGGGCGGAAGTTACGCTGCGCGGACACTCGTTGACCGGAGGTAGGGAATGCGCGTTTCCGCCGTACGTTACGGGTCGATCCTGGCCGTCGCCGCGACGGTCCTCGCGGTGGGCGCGGCCGCCCCGCCGACCGCGGGCGCCACCTCCGCCAAGGTGCCCGTCGCCACCGGCTGGGGCGGCGCCGTCGCCAGCGTCGACGCGGACGCCTCCGCCGCCGGCATCGAGGTGCTCCGCAAGGGCGGCAACGCGGTCGACGCCGCCGTCGCCGTGGCCGCCGCGCTCGGCGTCACCGAGCCCTACTCGGCCGGCATCGGCGGAGGCGGCTACTTCGTCTACTACGACGCCAAGTCCCGTACGGTGCAGACCATCGACGGCCGCGAGACCGCCCCCGGCTCCGCCGACGCGAACCTCTTCGTCGAGAACGGCGCGCCCATCCCGTTCGAGCAGGGCCAGACCAGCGGCCGGAGCGTCGGCACCCCCGGCACCCCCGCCACCTGGCAGACCGCCCTCGACGCCTGGGGCAGCAAGCCGCTCCGGCGCCTCCTGGAGCCCGCCGAGCGACTGGCCCGCGACGGCTTCACCGTCGACGCCACCTTCCGCGCCCAGACCGCCGGCAACGAGGCCCGCTTCCGCGACTTCCCGGCCACCTCCGAACTCTTCCTGCCCGGCGGACAGTTGCCCGTCGTCGGCTCGGTCTTCAAGAACCCCGACCTGGCCCACACCTACGAGACCCTGGGACGGGAGGGCGTCGGCTCGCTTTACAAGGGCCCGCTCGCCGACGACATCGTGAACACCGTCCAGCACCCGCCGGTCCGCGCCGGCGCCACCCGGGTCGTCCGCGCCGGCGACCTGACCGAGGCCGACCTCGCCGGGTACGAGACGATCCGGCGCCGGCCCACGAAGGTCTCGTACCGCGGGCTCGACGTGTACTCGATGGCACCGTCGTCCTCCGGCGGCACCACCGTCGGCGAGGCCCTCAACATCCTGGAGGGCACCGACCTCGCGCATGCCTCCCAGGCCCGCTATCTGCACCGCTTCATCGAGGCGAGCCGGATCGCCTTCGCCGACCGCGGCCGCTGGGTCGGCGACCCGGCCTTCGAGGACGTGCCCACCCGCGGTCTGCTCTCGCAGCGGTACGCCGACTCCCGGGCCTGCCTGATCCGCGACGACGCGGCCCTCACCAGCCCCCTCGCGCCCGGCGACCCGCGCGACCCGGCGGCGGGCTGCCGGGCGGGCGGGACCGCCGCCCCGACCACGTACGAGGGCGAGAACACCACGCATCTGACCGTGGCCGACAAGTGGGGCAACGTCGTCGCCTACACCCTCACCATCGAGTCCACCGGCGGCAGCGGCATCACCGTCCCCGGTCGCGGCTTCCTGCTCAACAACGAGCTGACCGACTTCTCCTTCGCCCCCGCCAACCCTGCCGTGCACGACCCCAACCTGCCCGGTCCCGGCAAGCGCCCGCGCTCCTCGATCTCCCCGACGATCGTGCTCGACAAGGCGGGCCGGCCGGTGCTCGCGCTCGGCTCGCCGGGCGGCGCGACCATCATCACCACCGTCCTGCAGACCCTCACCGGGGTCGTCGACCGCGGTCTGCCGCTCGTCGACGCCATCGCCGCACCTCGCGCCAGCCAGCGCAACCAGGCCACCACGGAGCTCGAACCGGCCCTGTGGAACAGCCCGTTGAAGGCGGAGCTGGAAGCGATCGGGCACGGCTTCCGGCAGAACCCGGAGATCGGCGCGGCGACCGGCGTGCAGCGGCTGCCGGACGGACGCTGGCTGGCCGCGGCGGAGCCGGTGCGCCGGGGCGGTGGCTCGGCGATGGTGGTCCGCCCGGACTCGGGCGACTAGGGCCCGTCCGACCCTGATCCGCCGGACAGGCCCTGGCGGCTACAGAGCGGTCAGGATCCGCGGGCCGTCGTCCGTGATCGCCACGGTGTGCTCGGTGTGGGCGGCGCGCGAGCCGTCGAAGGTACGGATCGTCCAGCCGTCCCGCGCCGTGTAGTGACGGTCGCCGCCGCCGGCGATCAGCATCGGCTCGATCGCGATCACCATCCCGTGCCGCAGCGGCATGCCCCGGCCCGGCCGTCCCTCGTTGGGCACGTCCGGGCCCTCGTGCATGGTGCGGCCCACGCCGTGCCCGCCGAACCCGTCCGGGATGCCGTACCCGGCCTCGCGGCAGACCCGGCCGATCGCGTGGGCGACGTCCCCGATCCGGTTGCCGACCCGTGCCGCCGCGATGCCGGCCTCCAGTGCCTCCTGCGCCGTCTCGATCAGCCGGGTGTCCTCGGCGCGGGCCCGGCCGACCGTGAAGCTCACGGCCGCGTCCCCGACCCAGCCGTCGAGCACCGCGCCGCAGTCCACGCTCAGCAGATCGCCGTCGGCGAGCCGGGTGTCGTCCGGGACGCCGTGCACGATCGCGTCGTTCACCGACAGGCACACCACGGCCGGGAAGGGCACCGGTGCCCAGTCCGGGCGGTATCCCAGGAACGGCGACCCGGCCTCCGCTGCCGCGAGCACCTCCCGTGCCACGCCGTCGAGTTCGGCGAGCGTCACCCCGGGCGCCGCCTTCTCCCGTACGGCCTCCAGGGCGCGGGCCACGACCCGGCCCGCCTCGCGCATCGCCAGCAGGTTCTCGTTGGTCTTGATCTCCACCATGCCAATTACTATACCGGTATAAGAATGGTGTCCGTGGCCGCGGGTCCGTAGAATGGGCCCATGGTGCGCACCCCCCTGACCCCCGAAGAGCGCGAGCGCGGCGAACGCCTCGGCCTCCTGCTGCGCGAGGCCCGCGGCCCCCGCTCCATGGCCGAGATCGCCGCCGCTGCCGGCCTCTCCGCCGAGACCCTCCGCAAGATCGAGACGGGCCGCGCCCCGACCCCCGCCTTCTTCACCGTGGCGGCGCTGGCGGGCGTCCTCGGGCTCTCGCTCGACCAGCTGGTGGAGCACTGCCTTCCCGTGGAGGCCGCAGCCGCGGCGTGACGCGGCGGCGGCGTGACGCGGCGGCGGCCCCTACGGGCGAGTGCCGTGCGGGGCCGCTACGCCGACACCGCCAGCTGCACCCGGCTGTGCCGCGGCCGCTCGGCCTCGTCGACGATCGCGCGGGCGAGGTCCGCGTGGGCGATCCGGCCCGGGCCGTCGAGGACCGTGCCGACCGCCGTGCGGTAGCCACCGGTCACGGGAGCCTCCGCGTTCAGGTCGAGCGGGGGCACCACCATCAGCCAGTCGAGCTCCGTGCCCGCCTCGGCCGTGAGCAGGCCGAACTCGTCGACGTGGCCCTGCGAGAAGGCCCGGTACTCCTCGGGGAAGTCCGGGGCGTCCATCACCCGCACGCCCGGCGCGGTCTCCAGCGTCGTGGCGATGCCCACCACGACCAGCCGGCCCACGCCCGCCTCCGCGAGCCCCGCGAGCAGCGCCTCGGCGGCCGCCGTGAAGTGGTCCACGGCCGGGACGTCGAGCCGGACGGAGGCGTTCACCGCCGCCGTGTGGCCCGCCGCGAGCGCCGCCACCGACCCGGGATCGGTGACGTCGCCCCGTACCAGGGTCACCGAATCCCCTTGCAGGTCACGGTACTTGGCGGGGTCGCGGACCACGGCCGTCACCCGCAGGCCCCGGGCCACCGCCTCCGCCACGGTCGCACGGCCGACCCGGCCGCCCGCGCCGAACACGACGATGTCGTTCTTCCGGGCGTTCACGCTGTTCGTGTCGTCAGTCATGGGACGGACCGTAGGACGCGGGTACCCGGTTACTTCAACGGTACCGGCGCCCGCTGGGCTAGGTTCGGGTCATGGAGGACCTGACCGAGCCGAAGCCGCTGCCACGCGACCTGTTCCGCGACCCCGACTGCTCCGATTCCGCCCGGCCGATCCGCGTCGGCGGCAAGTGGACCGCCATGGTCCTGCGCTGCCTGGAGGACGGCCGGCCGCGCCGCTTCACCGAGCTGCGCGTCCCCCTCCACTGGGTCACCCCCAAGGTGCTCACCGAGACCCTGCGCGCCATGGAGCGCGACGGTTTCGTCTCCCGTACCGAGTACGACGAGAACCCGCCCCGCGTCGAGTACGCCCTCACCGACCTCGGCCGCTCCCTGCTCGACCCCCTGGACGCGGCCTGCGCGTGGGCCCGCGCCCACGCCCCCGAGATCACCGGCGCGCGCCGGTCCTACGACACGGCCGCGAGCGCCGGCAGCCCTGTGGCCTAACAACGGATGCGGGGCCGGGCGCCCGGCCCCACCGTGGACGCGTGAACCGTCGTCAGCAGCCCGCGCCCCGGAAGCCCGACCGCCGCCGCAGCGCGCCCCGCGACGCCGCCGCTCCTCGCCGCCACC
>NZ_JBSGBF010000068.1:0-43958 GCF_053601115.1 Streptomyces sp. NPDC004788 | reverse complement strand
TTCCTTTGTACTCACCCTCGCGGGCTTTCCTCCGGGCGCTTCCTTCGTTTCCGACTCTATCAGATCTTTCCGATCCGATTTCCTCGGTGCTTTCCAGTCCCGCTTTCCCGACTTTCGTCAGTTCTTTCGGGGCCTTCCGGCGTGTCCACTACTTTAGCGGGTTTCCCTGGCGACTCATAATCGAGCCGATTGGAACAAATTTCGGTATGCCGAAATAGGCCCCGCCGGGATCCGTTGTAAGTGAGTGAGTGGCCGCTCCGGGAGACTGGAGTAAGCACTGCCCGTCTCCAGCGGCTCGGGCTACATTACGCATCCCTCCGACCCGAGTCAAGTCCGGCGCCGGCCGTGCGCTTGCGTGGCACGTGGGCCCGGTAGGGGCTCACGGTGTGGTCGCCGTCGATCCAGAAGCGCCAGGGGTGTGGGGCTCCCTCACCGCCCACGCCGGTGCGGGGACCGCTGCGGATGAGGTCGGGTGCGGGCGGGGTGCCGTGGAGGACGGCGAGCGGGGCGTCCGGGCCGGCGCAGGCGTCGGTGCCGTTCAGCGTGCGGGCGACGTCGAGGGCCGTGGCGAGGCGGGCGGGGCCCTTCGCGAGTTCGGAGTCGTACCGCGCGGAGAGCCGGCGCTTCCGTGCCTGTTCCGCGCCCGTGCGGATCTCCCCCGCGCGGAGCAGTACTCCGCTCGCCTCGCCCTCCGGGCCGCACACCAGGTTGAGGCAGTGCCACATGCCGTAGGTGAAGTAGACGTACGCGTGTCCGGGCGGGCCGAACATGACGGCGTTGCGTGGGGTGCGGCCGCGGAAGGCGTGCGAGCCGGGGTCGATGGCGCCGGCGTACGCCTCCACCTCGGTGAGGCGCAGCTCGATGCGGCCGTCCGGGGAGTTCCGTACGAGCGTGCGGCCGAGGAGGTCGGGGGCGACCTCCAGGACCGGGCGGTCGAAGAAGCTCCGCGGGAGCGGCGTACGGTCGGGGCTCTCGCTCATGGCGTCCGAGCGTAACGGGGAGTGGTGGGGAACCGGCTACGGTCGTCGGGCGTATGTAGGGGTCAGGACAGCGCAGGACTGACAGGCGTACACAGAGACAGAGAGAAGGAGTCGTTCATGGGGTTCAAGAAGCTGCTCGCGAGCCTGGGGGCCGGCGGGGCTTCGGTGGAGACCGTGCTCACCGAGGAGAACGTCGTCCCGGGTGGCGTCGTCCAGGGTGAGGTGCGGATCCAGGGCGGTTCGGTGGCCCAGCAGATCGAGGGGCTGTCCGTCGGTCTGCAGGCGCGGGTCGAGGTCGAGAGCGGCGACTCGGAGTACAAGCAGGACATCGAGTTCGTGAAGGTGCGGCTCGGCGGGGCCTTCGAGGTGCAGGCCGGGGCGGTGCACGTGGTGCCGTTCGGTCTGGAGATCCCGTGGGAGACGCCGGTCACCGCGATCGCCGGGCAGCAGCTGCGCGGGATGCACATCGGGGTGACGACGGAGCTGGAGATCGCCCGTGCGGTGGACTCCGGTGACCTGGACCCGATCAACGTGCACCCGCTGCCGGCGCAGCAGGCGATCCTGGACGCCTTCATCCAGCTGGGCTTCCGCTTCAAGAACGCGGACATGGAGCGCGGCCACATCCGGGGTACGCGGCAGCGGCTGCCGTTCTACCAGGAGATCGAGTTCTTCGCTCCGTCGCAGTACCGGGGTCTGAACCAGGTCGAGGTCAGCTTCGTCGCGGACGACCAGGCGATGGACGTCGTCCTGGAGATGGACAAGAAGCCGGGTCTGTTCACCGAGGGCAGCGACTCGTACCGCGCCTTCCAGGTGGGGCTGCACGACTTCCACACGACCGACTGGGCGGCGTATCTGAACCAGTGGCTCGCCGAGGTCGGCGGGCGCCGCAACTGGTTCTAGGCTCGCCTTCACAAGGCTGGTCAGCGATACGGAGGTTCAGACGTGGCCGAGGGCAAGAGGGCACCACTTCCCCATGACTTCCACCCGCCGGTGGCGTCGTTCACGGTGGTGAGCGACGACGTCGTCGAGGGCGGGGTGCTGAAGGACGCTCAGGTGTACGCGGCGGGGAACACCTCGCCGCAGCTGCGCTGGGAGGGGTTCCCGGCGGAGACGAAGAGCTTCGCCGTGACGTGCTTCGATCCGGACGCGCCGACCGGCAGCGGGTTCTGGCACTGGGTGCTGTTCGACATCCCGGCGTCGGTGACGGAGCTGCCCGCGGGCGCCGGGTCGGGTTCGTTCGAGGGGTTGCCGGCGGGTGCCGTGCACGCCCGTAACGACTACGGCTCGAAGGACTTCGGCGGGGCCGCCCCGCCGAAGGGGGACGGGCCGCACCGGTACGTGTTCACCGTGTACGCGGTGGACCAGGAGAAGCTGGGGCCGGACGCCGACGCCTCGCCGGCCGCGGTCGGCTTCAATCTGCGCTTCCACACGCTCGGGCGGGCGCAGCTCGTGGGTGAGTACGAGAACCCCGCGTAGGAGTCCGCTCAGCTGAAGATTCGTTTGTTGTTTGCCCGCTTCTGGTCTTGGAGAGATCAGAAGCGGGCATCTTTCTTTGCGCGGATATTGCGTTGTCCTACCCGGCGCGCCCGGCCAGAGTTGATCCAAGCCCGGAGCCCACAAGGGGGGCTGGGCCGGCACACGGGAGGTGGGCACAATGCGGGACACGCTGGTACTGAACGCGAGCTTCGAGCCGCTTTCGACAGTCACACTCAACCGTGCGGTGGTGCTTGTCCTGCAGGACAAGGCCGTCGTGGAGCAGGAGCACCCCGGTCTGCGCGTTCGTGCCGCCGCCGTGGACATGCCGGTGCCGCGGGTGATCAGGCTCTGCCGGTACGTGCGGGTGCCGTTCCGAAGACAGGCCGCGTGGTCGAGGCGGGGTGTGCTGGTCCGGGACCAGCACCGGTGCGCGTACTGCGGGAAGCGTGCCACGACGGTGGACCATGTGGTGCCGCGGGCGCAGGGCGGTGGGGACCACTGGCTGAACACGGTCGCCTCGTGCGCGGAGGACAACCATCGCAAGGCGGACCGGACGCCGGAGCAGGCGGGGATGCCGCTGCTGCACCAGCCGTTCGTGCCGAGTCCGCAGGACGCGATGCTGCTCGCGCTGAAGGCGGCGGAGCGGTCGGAGCTGCCGGACTGGCTGGCCGGTCAGGCGGCCGCGTAACTCCTGCTGCTTCCGTACGACGTGCGGGCCCGTCCCTTTCCGGGGCGGGCCCGCTGCCGTTGTGCGGGTTGCCTCGGTGCGCGTTACTTCAGGGTGAGCTGGAGGATGGCGACGATGCCGACGGCGATGATGACGCCGCGCAGGACGGTGGGCGAGAGCCGTTTGCCGACCTTGGCGCCGATCTGGCCGCCGATGGTGGAGCCGACGGCGATGAGGAGGACGGCGGTCCAGTCGAAGTCGGCGACGAAGAGGAAGAAGACGGCGGCGATGCCGTTGACGACGGCGCCGAGGATGTTCTTGACGGCGTTGATGCGCTGCAGGCTGTCGTGGAGCAGCAGGCCCATCAGGGAGAGGTAGAGGACGCCCTGGGCGGCGCCGAAGTAGCCGCCGTACATGCTGGCGAAGAAGAGTCCGACGAGGAGGACCGGGCCGCCGTTCGGGTGGGCCTCGGTGCCGCTGGCCTCGCGGCGGCGCTGGACGGCGGCGGCGATGCGGGGCTGGAGGACGACGAGGACCAGGGCGAGTCCGATGAGGACGGGGACGATCGCGTCGAAGGCGTCGGACGGCAGGGCGAGGAGCAGGATCGCGCCGACGAGTCCGCCGACGAGGGTCACGCCGCCGAGGCGGAGGACCCGGGCGGTCTGGCCCTTGAGTTCGCTGCGGTAGCCGATGGCTCCGCTGATGGAGCCGGAGACGAGGCCGAGGGTGTTGGAGACGTTCGCGGTGACCGGCGGCAGGCCGGTGGCGAGCAGGACGGGGAACGTGATGAGCGTTCCTGATCCGACGATCGTGTTGATGGCGCCGGCTGCGGTGCCGGCGCCGAAGACTGCCAGTGCTTCCCAGATGGACAACGCCATCTCCTTACGGGGTCAGTGAGTCGCCTCCCCGCTCCGTCGCGGCGGAGTCGAGGGGCTCGCACTGATCATGCACCAGGAAGCGGATTACGTGTACGTGTCAGCCAACACCCGAACCGTCAGTCGACGGTGGGCTCTTCGCGGCGCTCGCCGCCGTCGTTCGGCGTGCCGCCCTTGGTGTTGAAGCCGGGGACGCCGGGGGCGACGTTGCCGAAGGCGCCGGAGAGGCCCTTGAGGGCGTCGCCGATCTCGCTGGGCACGATCCAGAGCTTGTTGGCGTCGCCCTCGGCGATCTTCGGGAGCATCTGGAGGTACTGGTAGGAGAGCAGCTTCTGGTCCGGGTCACCGGCGTGGATGGCCTCGAAGACCGTGCGTACGGCCTGGGCCTCGCCCTCGGCCTTGAGCGCGGCGGCCTTGGCCTCGCCCTCGGCGCGCAGGATCGCGGACTGCTTCTCGCCCTCGGCGGTGAGGATCTGGGACTGCCGGATGCCCTCGGCGGTGAGGATGGCGGCGCGCTTGTCGCGGTCGGCGCGCATCTGCTTCTCCATCGAGTCCTGGATGGAGGTGGGCGGCTCGATGGCCTTGAGCTCGACGCGGTTGACGCGGATGCCCCACTTGCCGGTGGCCTCGTCGAGGACGCCGCGCAGGGCCGCGTTGATCTCCTCGCGGGAGGTGAGGGTCCGCTCCAGGTCCATGCCGCCGATGATGTTGCGGAGGGTGGTGACGGTGAGCTGCTCGATGGCCTGGATGTAGCTGGCGACCTCGTAGGTGGCGGCGCGGGCGTCGGTCACCTGGTAGTAGATGACGGTGTCGATGTTGACGACCAGGTTGTCCTGGGTGATCACCGGCTGGGGCGGGAACGGGACGACCTGTTCGCGCAGGTCGATCCGGTTGCGGATGCGGTCGATGAACGGGACGACGATGTTGAGGCCGGCGTTGAGGGTGCGGGTGTAGCGGCCGAAGCGCTCGACGATGGCGGCGCTGGCCTGTGGGATGACCTGGATCGTCTTGATCAGGGCGATGAAGACAAGCACCACCAGAATGATCAGGACGATGATGATGGCTGACATCGTGTTCCCTGTGCCCTTCGCTGCCGGGTTGATGACCAGATGATGATCTCGATGATCGAGTTTCCCAGACCGCGGAGGGTCATGGGTGATGTTCGGTCACATGGGTCACATGACGACGGCGGTCGCGCCGTCGATGTCGACGACGTCGACCTGTTCGCCGGGTTCGAAGCTCTGCCCGGAGTCGAGGGCACGGGCGGACCAGACCTCGCCGGCCAGCTTGATGCGGCCTCCGCTGCCGTCGACCCGTTCCAGGACGACGGCCTGACGGCCTTTCAGGGCATCGATGCCGGTGGCGAGTTGGGGCCGGCCGTCGCGGTGGCGGGCCGCGACGGGGCGGACCACGGCGATGAGTGCGACGGAGACCACGGCGAAGACGACCACTTGGGAGACAACGCCGAAGCCGAGGGCGGCGGTCACCGCTCCGGCCACCGCGCCGACGGCGAGCATGCCGAACTCCGGCATCGCGGTGAGGACGAGAGGGATGCCGAGCCCCACCGCGCCGATCAGCCACCAGATCCATGCATCGATGTCCACATGGTCATGGTAGGGCGGTGGGGTCGTACGTGACAGGGCGCCGCAGCTGTGCGGACTCGGCGCTCGGAGGACTGCCGGACGACGGCCTGGAGGCTGCCGGACGGCTGCCGGATCACTGCCTGGAGGCTGCCGGACGGCTGCCCGGCGACTACTTGAGCGGCAGGCCGGTGGCCGTGTAGCGGTCGCCGTTGCGCTCGACGACGAGCGGCAGGCCGAAGCAGTGGGACAGGTTGCGGGAGGTCAGCTCGGTCTCCATCGGGCCCGCGGCGAGGACCTTGCCCTGGCGGATCATCAGGACGTGGGTGAAGCCGGGGGCGATCTCCTCGACGTGGTGGGTCACCATGATCATCGAGGGGGCGATGGGGTCGCGGGCGAGCCGGCCGAGGCGGCGGACCAGGTCCTCACGGCCGCCGAGGTCGAGGCCGGCGGCGGGCTCGTCGAGGAGCAGCAGCTCGGGGTCGGTCATCATCGCGCGGGCGATCAGGGTGCGCTTGCGCTCGCCCTCGGAGAGGGTACCGAACTTGCGGTCCAGGTAGTCGCTCATGCCGAGGCGGTCGAGGAAGGCCTTGGCGCGCTGCTCGTCGACCGGGTCGTAGTCCTCGTGCCAGGTGGCGGTCATGCCGTACGCGGCGGTGAGGACGGTCTGCAGGACGGTCTGGCGCTTGGGCAGCTTCTCCGCCATGGCGATGCCGGCCACGCCGATGCGGGGGCGCAGGTCGAAGACGTCGGTGCCGACGCCGCCGAGGCGCTCGCCGAGGACGGTGGCGCTGCCCTTGGTGGGGAAGAGGTAGCTGGAGGCGATGTTGAGGAGGGTGGTCTTGCCGGCGCCGTTGGGGCCGAGGATGACCCAGCGCTCGCCCTCCTTGACCGACCAGGAGACCTCGTCCACCAGAGCCCGTCCGTCGCGGACCACGGATACGTCCACCAGCTCCAGTACATCGCTCATGAGCGCGTTGTCTCCCCTTGTGGTCGAGTTCGGTCGTCGCCTTGCGCCGGTGGGCGCGGCGTCCAGGGAAAACCTACGCCACTGGCGGGCCGCGGCTGGCCCTGGGGGCTCCGTCGTGGCCCGGTTTGCGCCTTGGGGGTCGTCGGGAGTCCCTACTCTGGGGGCATGCTTTCGGAACCACGCTCAGGACGTCTGGTCGCCTGGGGCAATGCCCTGCTGGCCGGTGCGGTGTCGCCGGACGACGCGGCGCTCGCCATTGTCGGGGAGGACGCGGTGCACCGCGTCGAGGGGCTGCCGGGCGAGGCGGGGCCGGTGGGCCTGACGCTGGCGCTCGGGCGGCTGCGGCGGCTCGGGGTGACCGGGTGGCGGGTCGCGCTGCCGGCGCCGGGGCATCCGCTGGGGCTGAGCGGTCCGCCGGAGTTCAACGAGCGGGCGCTCGACGCGGAGGAGGCGGCGGTCGGCTTCGGCGCGCCGTACGGCCTGGTGCCGCAGGTCTCGGCGGCGGGGCCGGCGGGCGATCTGCACGTGGAGGTCGTCTGGCACTGCCTGCCGGTGCGGGAGGCGCCGCCGGCGGACGTCCCCTCGCTCGGCGAGGCGGAGCGGGAGCTGGCGGAGGCGCTGCGCGAGGCGACGACGGTCCTCACCCGCCTCGACGTCGCCGCCTCCGGCCCGGCGGCCGACGCGGCCCGCGACGCCTACCGCGCCCGCGCCGAGGCCGGCCGCGAGATCCTCGCCCCCGGCTACCCGCCCCGCGCGGTCCGCGTCCTGGAGCTGGCCCAGCGCATCGGCCTCCTCGTCGACCTGGCGTACGACCACGGCCACGGCGGCGCGGTGAGCGCCTCGGAGATGGCCGCGAGGGGCGCGGCGCTGCGGCCCGTGGAGCGGGTGGCACGCAGGGCGCAGGTCGCCGCGTACAACGCGTACGTGGAGGAGAGGGAGAGGGACAGGGGCTTCTAGCCGGTCCCGTCCGGCGGCGCCTGCGCCACGACCGGCGGACGCCCGTCGCGCGGCGACCGATGTCACGGCGACGCAGCGGGGCGAAGCCCGGGAGGTCCCCAGGGGCCGGAACGCGGCCCGGCCCCTGGGGGATCGTCCAGGGGCCGGGGGTCTTCGGGGGGGCAGCCGTCAGGAGTTGGCGGCGGTGTTGCCGAAGGCCGGGTTGAGCAGGCCGATCACGTTGATCGTGTTGCCGGAGACGTTCACGGGGACGTGGACCGGGACCTGCACCACGTTGCCGGAGGCGACGCCCGGCGAGTGGACGGCCTGGCCCTGGGCGTCGGCGCCGCTGTGGGCGGAGGCGACGCCGGTGCCCGCGGCGAGGATGCCGCCGGCGACCATGGTGAGGGCAGCGGCCTTCTTGAGGTTGTTCACGAGAGGTTCCTCCTGGTCATCGCCGCGGCCGGTCCGCCGCGGCACGCCTTGAAGAACGCCGCCGCCCCCGTTCGGTTGCGCCATGTGGGGGACATACGCCCGACAGTATGAAGAGGGGAACGCGGTTACGAGGTCAGGCCGTGCCGTACGGCCCACAGCGCGGCCTGGGTGCGGTCGGCGAGGTCCAGCTTCATGAGGATGTTCGAGACGTGCGTCTTGACCGTCTTCTCGGAGAGGACGAGCGCGCGGGCGATCTCCCGGTTGGAGCGCCCGTCCGCGATCAGGCCCAGGACCTCCCGCTCCCGCTCCGTCAGCGTGGAGCCGCGCCCCGTACCGCCGCCCTGGCCGTGGTCGTCCTGGCTGAGGAGCGCGTCGGCGACCTCGGGCTGGAGCAGGACGTGCCCGGCGTGGACGGAGCGGATGGCGCCGGCGAGGGCGTCGGGGTCGATGTCCTTGTAGACGTATCCGCTGGCACCCGCGCGCAGCGCGGGGACGACCGTGCGCTGCTCGGTGAAACTGGTGACGATGAGGACGCGCGCCGGGTTGCCGAGCTCGCGCAGCTGCTTCAGGGCCTCGATGCCGCCGGTGCCGGGCATCTTGACGTCCATGAGGACGACGTCCGGCCGCAGCTCCTCGGCGCGGGCGACGCCCTCGGCTCCGTCGGACGCCTCCCCCACCACCTCTATGTCGTCCTGTACCTCCAGGAAGGTGCGCAGGCCGCGGCGGACGACCTGGTGGTCGTCGACCAGCAGGACGCGAATTGTCTTGTCAGCCACCGGGGACCTCCATCTCGATCGTGGTGCCGCGCCCCGGGGCCGAGGTCACGCTGAGTCCGCCGCCGACGCCGGCGGCCCGGTCGCGCATGGAGACCAGGCCGAGGTGACGGCCGGCGCTGCGGACGGTCGTGGGGTCGAAGCCCTTGCCGTCGTCGGTGACGGTGAGTCTCGCGCCCTGGCCGCTGCGGGCGAGGGTGACGGTGACCAGGCCGGCGCCGGAGTGCCGCAGCGCGTTGTGCAGGGCCTCCTGGGCGACGCGGAGCACGGCCTCCTCCTGGGCGGCGGGCAGGGCCCGTATGCCGGCTGCCTCGAAGGTGACGCGCGCGGTGTGGGCGCGGTCGAGGACCTGGATCTGGGTGCGCAGGGTGTGGACGAGGCCGTCCTCGTCGAGCGCGGCGGGGCGCAGCTCGACGACGGCGGCGCGCAGCTCGTCGGCGGCTTCGGCGGCGAGCTCGGCGACCTGCTGGAGCTCGCCCTTGGCGCGGGCCGGGTCGCGGTCGACGAGGGCGGCGGCGGCCTGGGCGGTGAGCCGCAGGGAGAACAGCTTCTGGCTGACGGCGTCGTGCAGCTCGTGGGCGAGGCGGGAGCGCTCCTCGGCGATGGTGAGCTCGCGGCTGCGTTCGTACAGTCGCGCGTTGGTGAGGGCGATGGCGGCGTGCTGGGCGATGAGGGTGAGCAGCTCCTCGTCCTCGGCGGTGAAGCCGCAGCTGCCCTCGGGCTTGGGGCAGCGCTTGTTGGCGAGGAAGAGGGCGGCGAGGATCTCGTCGCCGTCGCGGACGGGCAGGCCCAGGAAGTCGGACATCTCGGGGTGGGCGGTCGGCCAGCCCTCGAAGCGGGGGTCCTTGCGGACGTCGGCGAGCCGCTCGGGCTCGGCCTTGTGGAGCATGGCGGCGAGGATGCCGTGCTGGCGGGGCAGCGGGCCGATGGCGCGCCACACGTCGTCGCTGACGCCGTCGACGACGAACTGGGCGAAGCCGCCGTGGTCGTCGGGGACGCCGAGCGCCGCGTACTCGGCGTCGAGGAGCTCGCGGGCCGAGGCCACGATCGTCTTGAGGACGTCGCGTACCTCCATCTGGCGGTTCATCGCGAGGATCGCGCTGCTCACGGCGGCCAGGCCCGAGCTCGGTCGATGGGTCATGGGATCACCGTACCGGCGGGGTGTGACAGTCCGTATCCGTCCGCGGACGGCGGCGGGGCGGGACCGGAGACCTAGGTCGGGGTGCCTGTCGGTACCTCACTGTGCGCATTGCTCACGCAACGCCTGGTGAGGCTGTTACGCGGCCGATGTGAGCCCTCGCATAGGACGCACGTCACTTACGAATCCCCCTAGTGGATACGTAAAAGCCGGATGAATGCCACCCCAACCGGTCACAAGGCGGCCCTGGGGCACTCGGGCGAGGCCCCTGATCCACTACCCGGCTTCGTACGTCACACCTTTGCCACGGCATTTTGCGGCCGCTAAGAATTGCGTCCGTCGCCGCCGATGCGAGGCGCAGCGCCGCCCCCGGCCTGAGCGACCCCCTGCGATTCGAAGAGGTATTCCTGCATGTCTGCGAACACCCCTGGCCACAGTCGTGGTCTGAAGAAGACCCACAAGGCCACCATCGCCGGCGTCGCCGCTCTGAGCGCCGCTGCGCTCGGCTTCACCCTCGTCCCGGGCAACCACGGCTCCACCGAGACCGAGCCGCAGGCCCTCGCGAACACCCAGCAGGTCGCCTGGTCCTACGACGCCAACAGCCCGCAGGCCAAGGCGCTCGCCGCCAGCATCGACCAGCAGAGCTCCACCTTCGCCCTCAAGGCGAAGCAGGAGGCCGACGCCAAGGCCGCTGCCGCCGCCAAGGCGAAGGCCGCGAAGGCCAAGGCCGAAGCCGCCGCCAAGGCCGCCGAGGCGAAGAAGAAGGCGGAGGCCAAGAAGAAGGCCGAGGCCGACGCCAAGAAGCGCGCCGCGCAGAAGGCCGCCGCGAACCGTTCCACGGTCCGCAAGCCGGTCTTCTCGAACAACCTCGACGGCTGGATCCGCGAGTCCCTGTACATCATGGACAAGCACAACATCCCGGGCACGTACAACGGCATCTACCGGAACGTGATGCGCGAGTCCAGCGGCAACCCGTACGCGATCAACAACTGGGACATCAACGCCATCAACGGCGTCCCGTCCAAGGGTCTGCTGCAGGTCATCTACCCGACCTTCAAGGCGTACCACATCGCCGGCACCAAGTTCGACCAGTACGACCCGGTCGCCAACATCGTCGCCGCCTGCAACTACGCGGCCGACCGCTACGGCACGATCGACAACGTCAACAGCGCGTACTGAGCCTGAGCCCCTTGCCGGTCCGCTCGGCAACGCCGAAGGGCGGCACCCCGTGCGGGGTGCCGCCCTTCGGGGCGTCTCTACGCAGGCGTCACTTGCGCATGACCTCGGGCTCGTGGCGGCGCAGCAGCCGCGCCACGAGGACGCCGAGGACGGCGGTCATGACCAGCAGCACCGTGATGTCGAAGCCCCACTGGCCGGCGCTGTGCTCCCACAGCGGGTCCAGGTTGGTCGGGTCCTTCGGGTCCCAGGGCGCCATCAGGTGGGTCATGTCCAGGGTGGTGGCGGCGCCGGCGATGCCCCAGCGGGACGGCATGAGCCAGGCGAACTGCTCAAGGCCCGGCGAGCTGTACACCTGGAACAGGACGCCGGTGAACACGACCTGGACGATCGCGAACATGACCAGCAGCGGCATGGTCTTCTCGGCGGTCTTCACCAGCGCGGAGATGACCAGGCCCACCATCATCGAGGTGAGGCCGAGCGCGATGATCACCAGGCACATCTCGACGGCCGGCGGCAGGACCAGGCCCTCGGTGGGCATCTTGCGCGGCGTGAAGCCGATGCCGCAGATGATCACGCCCTGGAAGGCGGTGATCAGGCCGAGGACGATCACCTTGGACATCAGGTACGCCGAGCGGGACAGGCCGGTGGCGCGCTCCCGTTCGTAGATGACCCGTTCCTTGATCAGCTCACGGACCGAGTTCGCGGCGCCGGAGAAGCACATGCCGACCGTGAGGATCAGCATGATCGTGCCGGCGGCTCCGTTGAACCTGGACGGCAGCTCGGGCGGGGCCAGGCCGAACTTGGCGGGGATGACCACGGACACGCCGCCGAGCACGGCCGGCAGGATCACCATCAGGGCCAGGAAGCCCCGGTCGGAGGCGATCACCGACACGTAGCGGCGGATCAGGGTCCACAGCTGGGAGCCCCAGCCCTGCGGCTTCGGCGGCTTGGTCATGGCCTGCTGGGCCTGGTGCGGCATCTGCACCGGCTGCGCGGCGACGGCGTCGATCTCCGCCGCGTACATCTGGTAGTGCTGCGAGCCCTTCCAGCGGCCCGCCCAGTCGTAGTCGCGGTAGTTCTCGAAGGCGGAGAAGACGTCGGCCCAGGTGGAGTAGCCGAAGAAGTTCAGCGCCTCCTCCGGCGGACCGAAGTACGCCACCGAGCCGCCGGGCGCCATCACGAGCAGCTTGTCGCACAGGGCCAGCTCAGCCACCGAGTGGGTGACGACGAGGACCGTGCGGCCGTCGTCGGCGAGGCCGCGCAGCAGCTGCATGACGTCGCGGTCCATGCCCGGGTCGAGGCCGGAGGTCGGCTCGTCCAGGAAGATCAGGGAGGGCTTGGTCAGCAGCTCCAGGGCGACCGAGACGCGCTTGCGCTGGCCACCGGAGAGCGAGGTGACCTTCTTCTCCTTGTGGATGTCGAGCTTGAGCTCGCGCAGCACCTCGCCGATGCGCTCGGCGCGCTCCTGCTCGCTGGTGTCCGCGGGGAAGCGGAGCTTGGCGGCGTACTTGAGCGCCTTCTGGACGGTCAGCTCCTTGTGCAGGATGTCGTCCTGCGGGACCAGACCGATGCGCTGGCGCAGCTCGGCGAACTGCTTGTAGAGGCTGCGGTTGTCGTAGAGGACGTCGCCCTGGTCGGCGGGCCGGTAGCCGGTGAGCGCCTTGAGGAGGGTCGACTTGCCGGAGCCGGAGGGGCCGATGACGCCGATGAGCGACTTCTCCGGGACACCGAAGGTGACGTCCTTGAGGATCTGCTTGCCGCCGTCGACGGTCACCGTGAGGTGACGGGCCGAGAAGGAGACGTCGCCGGTGTCGACGAACTCCTCGAGCTGGTTGCCGACGATCCGGAACGTCGAGTGGCCGACGCCGACGATGTCGTTCGGGCCGAGGAGCGCGGTGCCGCCCTTGGGGATCGGCAGACCGTTGACGTACGTGCCGTTGTGCGAGCCGAGGTCGCGGATCTCGAAGCGCCCGTCGGGCGTCGCGTGGAACTCGGCGTGGTTGCGCGAGACCTGGAGGTCGGAGACGACCAGCTCGTTCTCGAGGGCACGACCGATGCGCATGACGCGGCCGAGCGTCATCTCGTAGAAGGTCGTGGGGCTGCGGTCGCCGTGGACCGGGACCGCGCCCTGGGGGCCGCCGTGGCCGGCCTGCTGGTGCGGGACCTGCGGCGGGACCTGGTGGCCGCCCGGCTGGGGCTGCTGCTGCCAGCCGGGCTGCTGCTGCGGCGGGCCCTGGTGGGTGACCTCCTGGTGCAGGCCGTGAGGCAGGTGCGCGGGCTGCTGCACGGCGTGCGGCGCCTGCTGCTGCGGTACGGCCTGCTGGGCGGCCTGCTGGGCCTGCGCCTGGGCCGGTGCGCCGACGGCGGCGAGGTTGAGCCGCGGGCCGTCGGTGGCGTTGCCGAGGTGGACGGCCGAGCCCGGGCCGATCTCCACCTGGTGGACCCGCTGGCCCTGCACGAACGTGCCGTTGGTGGAGCCGTGGTCCTCGATGACCCAACTCCGGCCGCCCCAGCTGATGGTGGCGTGTCGCCACGAGACCCTGGCGTCGTCGATCACCAGGTCACCCTGAGGGTCCCGGCCCAGGGTGTACGACCTGGACGGATCGAGGGTCCAGGTCCTTCCATTCAATTCCAGTACGAGTTCTGGCACTCCATGCCCCACTACTTGTCCCCCGATGCACCCCCGTCATCGGGAGCCCAGGGATGGTGAACATCCGGTGGGAACTATTTCAGGCCGTGGCCCCGATCCGAAAGTCGGGCAGCGTGAAGAGCTTGCGTACGCGTGCGAGGGGCGTGGATCGGGCGCGGTTCGGGCGCGTGACCGGCGGGCTCGGCGGTGAACACGGGGCGCGGTCCGACGGCGACTCTGCGACCGGCCGGGTGTCCGTCAGGCGGGACGGGGGGTCGGGTGGCACCCGGTGCCCGATACGGTGGAAGCACCATGAGCGCATCGCAGACCTCAGACGTTCCCGACGTCCCCGGCGTCCCCGACGCGGACGTTCCCACTCTCCTGGTCAAGATCTTCGGGAAGGACCGCCCCGGGATCACCGCCGGCCTCTTCGACACCCTCGCCGCCTACTCCGTCGACGTCGTGGACATCGAGCAGGTCGTCTCCCGCGGCCGGCTCGTGCTGTGCGCGCTCGTCACCGAGCCGACCGTGGCCGGTCAGGGCGAGCTGCGGGCGACCGTGCACAGCTGGGCCGAGTCCATGAAGCTGCAGGCCGAGATCATCTCGGGCACCGGTGACAACCGGCCGCGCGGCGAGGGCCGCTCGCACGTCACCGTGCTCGGGCACCCGCTGACCGCCGAGCAGACGGCGGCCATAGCGGCCAGGATCGCCGAGGTCGGCGGCAACATCGACCGGATCTTCCGGCTCGCCAAGTATCCGGTGACGGCCGTCGAGTTCGCCGTGTCGGGCTGCGAGACGGAGCCGCTGCGCACCGCGCTCGCCACCGAGGCGCACGCGGTCGGCGTCGACGTGGCCGTGGTCTCCGCCGGGCTGCACCGCCGGGCCCAGCGGCTCGTGGTGATGGACGTCGACTCGACGCTCATCCAGGACGAGGTCATCGAGCTGTTCGCGGCCCACGCCGGCTGCGAGGACAAGGTCGCCGAGGTGACGGCGGCGGCGATGCGCGGCGAGCTGGACTTCGAGCAGTCGCTGCACGCGCGCGTGGCCCTGCTCGCGGGCCTGGACGCGTCGGTGGTGGACAAGGTCCGCGCCGAGGTGCGGCTCACGCCCGGGGCGCGCACCCTGATCCGTACGCTCAAGCGGCTCGGCTACCAGGTGGGTGTGGTCTCCGGCGGCTTCACGCAGGTCACGGACGACCTCAAGGAGAAGCTGGGGCTCGACTTCGCCCAGGCCAACACCCTGGAGATCGTGGACGGGAAGCTCACCGGCCGGGTGACCGGGATGATCGTGGACCGGGCGGGCAAGGCGCGGCTGCTGCGCCGCTTCGCCGAGGAGGCCGGGGTGCCGCTGGCGCAGACGGTCGCGATCGGCGACGGCGCCAACGACCTGGACATGCTGAACGCGGCGGGCCTCGGCGTGGCGTTCAACGCCAAGCCGGTGGTGCGCCGGGCGGCGGACACGGCGGTGAACGTGCCGTTCCTGGACACGGTGCTCTATCTGCTCGGCATCACCCGCGAGGAGGTCGAGGCGGCCGACGGCGGCACGGGCGAGCTGCTGCACTGAGTGCCGTACGCGCTCCGGTGCGTGCCGGTACGCGCCTCGCTCGGTTCGTGCCGGGGTGCGTGCCCGCGCGTACCGGCCACGTGCGCCACGGGAAGGGGCCCGGCTGTCGTGCGACGGCCGGGCCCCTTCCCGTACGGGATGCGTACGGAACGCGTACCGCTCAGTCGTGCGGGGTCCAGTAGTCGACCAGGGTGCCGTCCATGCCGTGCTCGACGTTCTTCCAGGAGCCGTCGAAGGCCACGACCGCGAAGGCGGCGGTCGGGAAGCCGCTGCGGGTCATCCGGGCCATGGCGTCGCCGTCGGAGGTGCCCGAGAGGGCGTCGGCGAGCGCGTGCATCCCCGGGTTGTGGCCGATCAGCAGGAGGTTGTTGACGTCGTCCGGCGTCTCGTTGATCACGGCGATGAGCTCGCCGAGCGACGCCTCGTAGATCCGCTCCTCGTACACGGTCCTGGGGCGGTGGGGCATCTCCTGGACGGCGAGCTTCCAGGTCTCGCGCGTGCGCGCCGCGGTGGAGCAGAGGGCCAGATCGAATTCGATGCCGGTGTCGGCGAGCTTGCGGCCCGCGACGGGGGCGTCCTTGCGGCCGCGGTCGGCGAGCGGGCGATCGTGGTCGGAGACCTCGGGCCAGTCGGCCTTGGCGTGGCGGAGCAGCACGATCCTGCGGGGTGTGTCGACGCTCATGGTCCTCAGCTTCGCACGAATCGGACCGGCTCGACTCAGAGAGACAGGGTTTGCTGGATCTGTTCCAGAATGCGCCCCACCTCCGGGTCGCCGGCCGTCCCCGGCGCCTCGCCCGGCGCCGCTATGAGCAGGAACAGACCGACGAACGCGACCGCGGACAGAGCGAGCGTCCACCAGGGCAGCCGGGTGTCGACGGTGCCCGGCAGGCTCCGAACGGGCCGGACTCCGGTGTGGGTTCGCGCCGTCATGGCCGCCTCCGTGGTCGGGATCTGTGCGATGCCTCCAACCTACGGAGCGCCGGGGCCCCGGCCCATCAGGTGTTCCACCCACTTGACCCTGAGACCCGCCCCCTAGGGGATGGGGGGATAGCCCCACCCCGGCTAGGACGGCGAGGCGAAGGAGGCGATGACGGCGATCACGGCCGTGATGACGAGCATGGCGCCGAGCACGACGAGCAGCTTCTTCTGACCGTTGGGGGGATTCGGTTCAAGTACGGGCATGGGGCCAGTCTCGCATCTCAGCATTCGTCCTCGACCGTCCGGTCCCTCCCGGCGAGGGTGCCGACGACCATCTGCGGGATCATCAGGCCGCCCATCAGCATGACGGGCAGGCCCCAGCCGCCGCTGTGCTGGTAGAGGACGCCGACGAGGAGCGGGCCGGGGATGGAGATGAGGTAGCCGACGCTCTGGGCGAAGGCGGAGAGCTTCACGACGCCGGTGCCGGTGCGCGAGCGCATCCCGATCATGGTGAGGGCGAGCGGGAACGAGCAGTTGGACACGCCGAGGAGCAGGGCCCAGACCCAGGCGCCGCCCGCGGGGGCCAGGTAGAGGCCGGTGTAGCCGGCGAGGCCGCACAGACCGAGGCCGACGACGATGGGGCCCTGGTGGCGCATCCGGGTGGCGAGGCCGGGGATGACGAAGGCGAGCGGCACGCCCATGACCATGGTGACGGCGAGGAGCACGCCCGCGGTGGAGGCGGGGACACCGGCGTCGCGGAAGATCTGCGGCATCCAGCCCATGGTGATGTACGCGCCGGTGGCCTGGAGGCCGAAGTAGACGGCGAGCGTCCAGGCGGTGCGGCTGCGGGTGATGCGCGGCGCGGCAGGGGCCTCGGCCGGTGCCGGGGAGGCCGGTGCCGGGGAGGCCGGTGCCGCTCCCCCGCCCGAGGGCGCCGGGACGGCGGCGGCGCGGCGGCGGACCAGCGGGAGCCACGGGAGGACGGCGAGGGCGGCGACGACGGCCCAGACGCCGAGGCCGAGCCGCCAACTGCCGCCGAGGGCCTCGGTCATGGGCACGGTCGCGGCGGCGGCCAGGGAGGTGCCGAGGGCGAGGGCCATGGAGTAGAGGCCGGTCATGCTGCCGATGCGGTCCGGGAAGTACGTCTTGACGATGACCGGCATCAGGACGTTGCTGAGCGCGATGCCCATGAGGGCGAGGGCGCTCGCGGCGAGGAAGGTCGCGGTGCCGCCGGCGAAGGGGCGCAGGGCGAGGCCGGCGAGGATCGCGGCCATGCCGGCGCAGACGACGGCGGCGGGGCCGAAGCGTCGGGCCAGGCGCGGGGCTGCGATGCCGAAGACGGCGAAGCAGAGCGGCGGTACGGAGGTGAGGACGCCGGCGACGCTGCCGCTCATGTGGAGGCCGTCGCTGACCTCTTCGAGGAGGGCGCCGAGGCTGGTGATCGCCGGGCGCAGGTTGAGCGCGGCGAGGACGAGTCCGACGACGACGAGCCGGCCGACCCAGCGGGCGGACGCGGTTCCGGTTCCGGTTCCGGATGCGATTCCGGGCGCGGCCGGCACGGTTCCGGGCGCGGCGGATGCGGGAGAATCGGCGCCCGTGGCGGCGCCGGTCGGCTTGCTTCCGGTCTGCTTCCTGGTGGTGGGCGCGAGTGTCTGCGGCTCGTCAGGCATGGGGCTCATCATAGAATCATGGGATGATTGGTTGTCCAATCTCGAACAAAAATGGAAGGTGCGGCCATGGCGCTCGGCCAGCCCCGTCGCAGCGGGCTCTCCGACCAGGTGATCACCCAGCTGCGCAACCAGATCACCTCGGGCGAGTGGCCGGTGGGCACGCGCATCCCGACGGAGCCCGAGCTGGTCGAGCAGCTCGGGGTGGCCCGTAACACCGTCCGCGAGGCGGTCCGGGCGCTCGCCCACAACGGGCTGCTCGACATCCGGCAGGGCTCGGGCACGTACGTCGTCGCGACGAGCGAGCTGGCCGGGGTGATGCACCGCCGGTTCGCCGACTCCGATCCGCGGCACGTGGCCGAGCTGCGCGCCACCCTGGAGTCCTCGGCGGCCCGCCTCGCCGCCCGGCGGCGCACCGACCGGGACCTGAAACAGATCGACGCGCTGCTCGCCCGGCGCGAGGAGGCGTGGCGGTCGGGCGACGCGGAGGAGTTCGTGACGGCGGACGCGGCCT
Organism: Streptomyces sp. NPDC004788; assembly: GCF_053601115.1. Classification (NCBI taxonomy): domain Bacteria; kingdom Bacillati; phylum Actinomycetota; class Actinomycetes; order Kitasatosporales; family Streptomycetaceae; genus Streptomyces; species Streptomyces sp. NPDC004788. The sequence goes on along the minus strand of NZ_JBSGBF010000068.1, from coordinate 25,658 downwards.
TCCACCACGCGGTGGTGGTCGCCTCGCACAACGACGTGCTGACCGAGCTCTACGCCGACCTCGGGCACGTGCTGCGCGCCTGGCTGCGCGAGGACGTGGGCCGGGAGCTGCGGCCGGAGAACCACATGGACCACGGGCGGCTGGTCGAGGCGATCCGCGAGGGAGACGCCGAGCGGGCGGCCGCGGAGGCGGCCGGCTACCCCTTCATGTGCCTGCGCACCCCGGAGCCTCAGGAGCCCTGAGCCGCCGGTTCGTGGGTGATCCAGGCCGAGCGGACCTCTTTCCAGCAGCGGCCGGTGACCTGGGCGTAGTCGGCGGGGTCGACGGCGACGGGGGCGCTGTCGGTGTCCACGTCCCACCAGCGGGCGCACTCCACGTGGAGGCGGACGCGGTCGGTGCGGGGGAAGGGGTTCTGGCAGTGGGCGGTGACGACGGAGCCCTGGACCAGGGTGCGGCAGGAGGCGCCGAAGTTCTCGGAGTCCTTCCGCGCGACGGCGGAGGTCCGCTCCGCGGGGGCCACGGGAGCGGGTGCGGCGCGTACCTCGGCCGCGACGGCGATGCCGGTGAGGAGGGCGGCGGCCGTGGCGAGTGCGGCGGCCCCGCGATGCAGCGCGCGCATGTCCGCACCTCCTCCCCACGCAGTAGCCGGAACGTCACGCTCTGGTCCAGTCTGCGGGGACTCGCCCGACTTTTCGACTCGGGAGACGGCGAGGGGCCGGGGGCCCGCCTTACCGGCGGGCACCCGGCCCCTCGTATCACCTGAGGTCAGGCGCCGATCGCGTGCAGACCGCCGTCCACGTGGACGATCTCGCCCGTCGTCTTCGGGAACCAGTCGGACAGCAGCGCGACGATGCCGCGGCCGGCCGGCTCCGGGTCGGTCAGGTCCCACTGGAGCGGGGAGCGGGTGTCCCAGACGCTCGCCAGCTCGGAGAAGCCCGGGATGGACTTCGCGGCCATGGAGCCGAGCGGACCGGCCGAGATGAGGTTGCAGCGGATGTTCTGCTTGCCCAGGTCACGCGCCATGTAGCGGTTCGTGGCCTCCAGCGCGGCCTTGGCCGGGCCCATCCAGTCGTACTGCGGCCACGCGAACTGCGCGTCGAAGGTGAGGCCGACGACGGAGCCGCCCTCGGTCATCAGCGGCAGCAGCGCCATCGTCAGGGACTTCAGGGAGAAGGCCGAGACGTGCATGGCGGTGGCCACCGACTCGAACGGCGTGTTCAGGAAGTTGCCGCCGAGCGCGTCCTGCGGCGCGAAGCCGATGGAGTGGACGACGCCGTCGAGGCGGTCGCCCAGGTGCTCGCGGACCTGGCCCTCCAGGCGGGCGAGGTGCTCGTCGTTGGAGACGTCGAGCTCCAGGACCTTGACCTTGTCCGGGTGGGGCAGCTTCTTGGCGATGCGCTCGGTCAGCGTCGGCCGGGGCCAGGCGGTGAGGATGATCTCCGCGCCCTGCTCCTGGGCCAGCTTCGCGGCGTGGAAGGCGATGGAGGACTCCATCAGCACACCCGTGATCAGGATGCGCTTGCCCTCGAGAATTCCGCTCATGTGATCAGTGACCCATGCCCAATCCGCCGTCAACCGGGATGACGGCTCCAGTGATGTACGACGCGTCGTCCGAGGCGAGGAAGCGCACGGTGGCGGCGATCTCCTCGGGCTGCGCGTAGCGGCCCAGCGGAACCTGGGACACGATGCCGGCGCGCTGCTCGTCCGTGAGGACGGCGGTCATGTCGGTGTCGACGAAACCGGGCGCGACGACGTTGAAGGTGATGTTGCGCGAGCCGAGCTCCCGGGCCAGCGAGCGCGCGAAACCGACCAGTCCGGCCTTCGAGGCGGCGTAGTTCGCCTGACCCGCCGAGCCGAGCAGACCGACGACGGAGGAGATCAGCACGACACGGCCCTTCTTGGCGCGCAGCATGCCGCGGTTGGCGCGCTTCACGACCCGGAAGGTGCCGGTGAGGTTGGTGTCGAGGACGGACGTGAAGTCGTCCTCGGACATGCGCATGAGGAGCTGGTCCTTCGTCACGCCGGCGTTGGCCACGAGGACCTCGACCGGACCGTGCTTCTCCTCGATCTCCTTGTACGCCTGCTCCACCTGCTCGGAGTCGGTGATGTCGCACTTGACGGCCAGGAACCCGGCCTTCTCGAGCTCCGCCGGGTCGCCCGAGCGGTACGTGATCGCGACCTTGTCGCCGGCCTCGGCGAACGCGCGGGCGATGGCGAGGCCGATGCCCCGGTTGCCTCCGGTGACGAGAACCGAGCGGCTCAACGGATCACCCTTTCGATAGCGGTCTGGTATGCCGAAAACCTATCGGTCCCTTCCGCGATACGGAGAATCGGGGCCTGACAGTGGCGTACGGACGGCACTGTCGGATCCCTACAGAAACCTCTGGGCATCCCGGCCGAAAGCGCGACATGATCGGGGGCGACCGGTCTCACACGACAGGAGACAGCTGTGCAATCTGGGACGCACTCCCTCGACGAAGCCTTCACCCAGCTTCCGTTGCGGGCGCTCGCCGACGCCGCCCTCGCGCGGGCGCGGGCGCTCGGCGCCGATCATGCCGACTTCCGCCTGGAGCGGGTGCGCAGTGCCACCTGGCGGCTGCGGGACGCCAAGCCGGCGGGCTCCTCGGACACCACGGACCTCGGCTACGCGGTGCGGGTGGTGCACGGCGGGGCCTGGGGGTTCGCGTCCGGGGTGGACCTGACCATGGACGGGGCCGCGCGGGTGGCCTCGCAGGCGGTGGCCATGGCGAAACTGTCGGCGAAGGTGATCGCCGCGGCGGGCTCGGACGAGCGCGTCGAGCTGGCCGACGAGCCGGTGCACGCCGACAAGGTGTGGGTGTCCTCGTACGAGATCGATCCGTTCACGGTCTCGGGCGAGGAGAAGAGCGGGCTGCTCGCCGACTGGAGCGCGCGGCTGCTGCGGGCGGACGGCGTGGCGCACGTCGACGCCTCGCTGATGACCGTCTTCGAGAACAAGTTCTACGCGGACACGGCCGGCACCGTCACCACCCAGCAGCGGGTCCGGCTGCACCCGCAGCTCACCGCGGTCGCGGTGGACGAGACGACCGGCGAGTTCGACTCGATGCGGACGCTCGCGCCGCCGGTCGGGCGGGGCTGGGAGTACCTGACCGGGACCGGCTGGGACTGGGACAAGGAGCTCGACGAGATCCCGGCGCTGCTCGCCGAGAAGATGCGGGCGCCGAGTGTCGAGGCCGGCCGCTACGACCTGGTGGTCGACCCGTCCAACCTGTGGCTGACCATCCACGAGTCGATCGGCCACGCCACCGAGCTCGACCGGGCGCTCGGCTACGAGGCGGCGTACGCGGGCACCTCCTTCGCCACCTTCGACCAGCTGGGCAAGCTGACGTACGGCTCCTCGATCATGAACGTGACGGGTGACCGGACCGCCGAGCACGGCCTCGCGACCATCGGGTACGACGACGAGGGCGTCGAGGGGCAGAGCTGGGACCTGGTGAAGGACGGCACGCTCGTCGGCTACCAGCTGGACCGCCGGATCGCGAAGCTGACCGGCCTCGGCCGCTCCAACGGCTGCGCCTACGCCGACTCCCCCGCCCATGTGCCGGTGCAGCGGATGGCGAACGTGTCGCTGCAGCCGGACCCGGGCGGGCTGTCCACGGAGGACCTGATCGGCGGCGTGGAGCGGGGCATCTACGTGGTCGGCGACCGGTCCTGGTCGATCGACATGCAGCGCTACAACTTCCAGTTCACCGGCCAGCGCTTCTTCCGCATCGAGAACGGCCGGCTCGCCGGCCAGCTGCGGGACGTCGCGTACCAGGCGACGACCACCGACTTCTGGGGCTCCATGGAGCAGGTCGGCGGCCCGCAGACGTACGTCCTCGGCGGCGCGTTCAACTGCGGCAAGGCCCAGCCGGGCCAGGTCGCCGCGGTGTCGCACGGCTGCCCGTCCGCCCTGTTCCGGGGTGTCAACATCCTTAACACCACGCAGGAGGCCGGTCGATGAGCCGCGTCAGCAAGCCGTACGAGATCGTCGAGCGGGCCCTGGAGCTGTCCCGCGCCGACGGGTGCGTCGTCATCGCCGACGAGCAGTCCTCCGCCAATCTGCGCTGGGCCGGCAACGCGCTGACCACCAACGGCGTCACCCGGGGCCGTACCCTCACCGTCATCGCCACCGTCGACGGCGCCCAGGGCACCGCCTCCGGGGTCGTGTCGCGCTCGGCGGTCACCGCCGAGGACCTGGAGCCGCTGGTGCGGGCCGCCGAGGAGGCGGCGCGGGCCGCGGGCCCGGCCGAGGACGCCCAGCCGCTGGTCGAGGGCGTGGCCGCGTCGCCCGACTTCACCGACGCCCCGGCCGAGACCTCCTCCGCCGTCTTCGACGCCTTCGCGCCGGCGCTCGGCGAGGCCTTCGCCCGGGCCCGGGCGGGCGGCCGCGAGCTGTACGGCTTCGCCAACCACGAGCTGACCTCCAGCTACCTCGGCACGTCGACCGGGCTGCGGCTGCGGCACGACCAGCCGAACGGCACCCTGGAGCTCAACGCCAAGTCGCCGGACCGCACCCGCTCCGCGTGGGCCGGGCGCTCCACGCGGGACTTCAAGGACGTCGACCCGGCGGCGCTCGACGCCGAGCTCGCCACCCGGCTCGGCTGGGCCGAGCGGAGGATCGAGCTGCCGGCCGGGCGGTACGAGACGCTGCTGCCGCCGACCGCCGTGGCCGACCTGATGATCTACCAGCTGTGGTCCTCGGCGGCCCGGGACGCGGCGGAGGGCCGCACGGTCTTCTCCAAGCCGGGCGGCGGCACCCGCGTCGGCGAGACCCTCTCCCCGCTGCCGCTGACCCTGCGCAGCGACCCGAACGAGCCGGGCCTGGAGTCCGCGCCCTTCGTGCTCGCGCACGCCTCCGGCGACGACTCCTCCGTCTTCGACAACGGCCTGCCGATCGCGCCGGTGGACTGGGTGCGGGACGGCAAGCTCGCCCACCTGATCACCACCCGGCACACCGCGGGACTCACTCACCTGCCCGTGGCGCCCGGGGCCGGGAACCTGGTCCTGGACGGCGGCGGCGAGAAGTCCCTGGAGGAGATGGTGGCCGCCACGGAGCGCGGTCTGCTGCTGACCTGCCTCTGGTACATCCGCGAGGTCGACCCGGCGACGCTGCTGCTCACCGGCCTCACCCGGGACGGCGTCTACCTGGTGGAGAACGGCGAGGTCGTCGGCGAGGTGAACAACTTCCGGTTCAACGAGTCGCCGGTCGACCTGCTGTCGCGGGCCACCGAGGCGGGCCGGACGGAGAAGACGCTGCCGCGCGAGTGGAGCGACTGGTTCACCCGGGCCGCGATGCCCGCCCTGCGGGTGCCGGACTTCAACATGAGCTCGGTCAGCAAGGGCGTCTGAGCCGTTCCGAGCCGTGAGACCGGGCCGGGAACGGCCCGGACCCGACCCGGACACCACCTAGACTGGCCGGGTTACATCCGTGACCATCACGATGACCACCCCGAGGAGACGGACGACGTGACCGACATCGTCGACGAGCTGAAGTGGCGCGGGCTCTTCGCCCAGTCCACCGACGAAGACGCCCTGCGCAAGGCGCTCGCGGACGGTCCCGTCACGTTCTATTGCGGCTTCGACCCGACCGCGGCCAGTCTCCACGTCGGCCACCTGGTCCAGGTGCTCACCGTCCGCCGGCTCCAGCAGGCCGGGCACCGGCCGCTGGCGCTGGTCGGCGGGGCCACCGGCCAGATCGGTGACCCGCGGCCGACGGCCGAGCGCACCCTGAACGACCCCGAGACGGTCGCGAACTGGGTGAACCGGCTGCGTTCGCAGATCGAGCCGTTCCTGTCCTTCGAGGGCGAGAACGCCGCGGTCATGGTGAACAACCTGGACTGGACCGCCGGCCTGTCGGCGATCGAGTTCCTGCGGGACATCGGCAAGCACTTCCGGGTCAACAAGATGCTGACCAAGGACTCCGTCGCCCGGCGCCTGGAGTCCGAGCAGGGCATCAGCTACACCGAGTTCAGCTACCAGCTGCTCCAGGGCATGGACTTCCTGGAGCTGTACCGGCGCTACGGCTGCACGCTGCAGCAGGGCGGCTCCGACCAGTGGGGCAACCTGGTGGCCGGCCTCGACCTGATCCACAAGCTGGAGCCGGGCGCCGAGGTCCACGCGCTCGCGACCCCGCTGATGGTGAAGGCCGACGGCACCAAGTTCGGCAAGACCGAGAGCGGCGCCGTCTGGCTGGACCCGGAGATGACCACGCCGTACGCGTTCTACCAGTTCTGGCTGAACGTGGACGACCGTGACATCTCCACGTACATGCGGATCCTCTCCTTCAAGTCCCGCGAGGAGCTGGAGGAGCTGGAGGCGCTCACCGCCGAGCGGCCGCAGGCCCGCGCGGCCCAGCGCGCGCTCGCCGAGGAGCTCACCACCCTGGTGCACGGCGCCGACCAGTGCCGGGCCGTGATCGACGCCTCCAAGGCGCTGTTCGGTCAGGGCGAGCTGGCCGAGCTGGACGGGGCGACGCTGGCGGCGGCGCTCTCCGAGCTGCCGCACGCGCGGGTCTCGGAGCTCGGCCTGGTCGTGGACCTGTTCGCCGAGGTCGGTCTGGTGCCGAGCAAGTCGGCGGCCCGCCGCACGGTGAAGGAGGGCGGCGCCTACGTCAACAACGCGAAGGTGACGGCCGAGGACGCCGAGGTGTCGGCGGACGATCTCCTCGACGGGCGCTGGCTGGTGCTGCGCCGGGGCAAGAAGAACCTGGCGGCGATCGAGTACGTGCCGCAGGGCTGAGCCCCGTACCGTACGCGCACAGGAGGAGGCCCGGGACCGACGTCCCGGGCCTCTTCCCGCGTTTTCCGGCGTCAGGCGCGCTGTTTGTCGCCCTTGACCGAGACCCACAGCATGTCCCCGAGACCCACCACGGCGACCGCGCCGATGAGCTGCAGCAGATGGCGGGTCCAGTCGATGCCTTTGGTGTCGTTGACTCCGATCCAGGTCGCGACGGCGTTGCCGAGCACGCTGCCCAGCATGCCGAAGATGATCGTCAGCCAGATCGGGATCTGCTGTTTGCCCGGCAGGATCGCCTTCGCGATCAGGCCCAGGACCAGGCCCACAATGATCGCCCACAACCAGCCCATCGTCGCCTCCTCGGGCGCCCTCGCGTGCGCATGTGTGCCCAGTCTCGGCCGGTCGGCCGTACGGCGCACGTCGGGCGAGGCCATACGTGCCCCGGTCTCCTCGGCGCGGCACGGCGGGCGTACCGTGGAAACAGGTCCGGACCGGGGAGGGTCCGGCATGGCCCTTGGGCGGTGGATTGTGATGCGGAAGCATGGCGGAACCGAGGTCTTCCGGATCACCGGTGCCCGGCAGGGCCTCGCCGAGGACGTCCGCGGCCGGCAGCGCCGGTACGTGGTGTCGATGTCGATCCGGACGGTGTCCGTGATCCTCGCCGCCACCCTGTGGAACGTGGAACGGCCTGTGGCGATCGTGGCCCTGGTGCTCGGCGCGGTGCTCCCCTACATCGCCGTGGTGATCGCCAACGCCGGCCGGGAGAGCACGCCGTCGCTGCCCTCGACCTTCGTCGCCGGGCCGGTGCGGGAGGCGCTCGCCCCCGGCAGGGACGCCCGGGACGGCCAGGGTCCTCACGGTCAGTGACGCGCGGTGAGCGCACAGCTCAAGAAAAGCTCAGATCAATCATGAAGTTCCGGTGCACTGCACCCCATGCGCCGTGACATACTGCCTACGCGCTCCGCATCCCCCGTCGGAGCGACGGACCGATGCCGGGCAGCTCCCCCCGTGGCTGCTCGGCATCGCCCTTGCTGGACAATGATCAGGTGATCCTGGGTCCAGTGAGTGAAGACAAGCCGATCTGTTCCGCGAAGGGGTGCCGGGCCGACGCCGTCTGGGTCCTCGCCTGGAACAACCCCAAGCTGCACACGCCGGAGCGGCGCAAGACGTGGCTCGCGTGCGAGGAGCACCGCGAGCACCTCTCCCAGTTCCTCGGGGTACGGGGCTTCCTGAAGGACGTCGTCCCGCTCGCCGAGTGGGACTCAGCCGCCGATCGCTGACATCGGGCGCTCGGGCTGCGCGAAGTCCGGGTCGTCCAGGCCGGAGCCGGCCTTCTTGCCCCACATCGCCTTGCGCCAGATCTCCGCGACCACCGCGTCCGGCGCGTCCGAGCGCAGCGCGCCGCGCAGGTCCGTCTCCTCGGTGGCGAACAGACAGGTCCGCACCTGGCCGTCGGCGGTGAGCCGGGTGCGGTCGCAGGCCCGGCAGAAGGGGCGGGTCACGGAGGCGATGACGCCGACCGTGTGCGGACCGCCGTCGACGACCCAGCGCTCGGCGGGGGCGGAGCCGCGCTCGTCGGCGCCCTCGGGGGTGAGGGTGAAGCGGGTGCGCAGCGACTCCAGGATGTCGCCGGCGGTGATCATGCCGTCGCGCTTCCAGCCGTGCTGGGCGTCCAGCGGCATCTGCTCGATGAACCGGAGCTCGTACGCGTGCTCCATGGCCCAGGCCAGGAGCTCGGGGGCCTCGTCCCCGTTGAGCCCGGGCATCAGCACCGCGTTGACCTTGACCGGGGTGAGGCCCGCGTCGCGGGCCGCGGCCATGCCGTCGAGGACGTCGTGGTGGCGGTCGCGGCGGGTGAGGGTCTTGAAGACCTCGGGCCGCAGGGTGTCGAGCGAGACGTTGACCCGGTCGAGGCCGGCGGCCTTGAGGGCGGTCGCGGTGCGCTTCAGCCCGATGCCGTTGGTGGTCAGGGAGAGCTTGGGGCGGGGCTCCAGGGCGGCGCAGCGCTCGACGATGCCGACGAGGCCGGGGCGGAGCAGCGGCTCGCCGCCGGTGAAGCGGACCTCGGTGACGCCGAGGTCGGTGACGGCGATCCGGACGAGGCGGACGATCTCGTCGTCGGTGAGCAGGTCGGGCTTGGCCAGCCACTGCAGGCCCTCTTCGGGCATGCAGTAGGTGCAGCGCAGGTTGCACCGGTCGGTCAGGGAGACGCGCAGGTCGGTGGCGACGCGTCCGTACGTGTCGATGAGCACTGGGCCCCTCCCCTTCTTCCGGTCCGGGCACTTCCGGTTCGGGTTCTTCCGGTTCGCTTGATCCCGAGCCTACGTGACCGCTCGGACATCGGGCAGGGGCTGTTTGCCATAAGGACAGGACCGGCCGCGTCGTAGAACCCTACGACGCGGCCGGTGGTGCGCAGCGGAACGTGTACGGCTCAGTGCGCTCCGGTACCGGTGAGGGACTTGACCTCGAGTTCCGCGTACTTGCCGCGGTCCGGTTTCTCCTTGGACAGCACGGTGCCGAGCCAGCCGAGCAGGAAGCCGAGCGGGATGGAGATCAGGCCGGGGTTCTCCAGCGGGAACCAGTGGAAGTCGACGCCCTTGAACATCGACGTCTTCGGGTTGCCGGAGACGACCGGCGAGAAGAGCACCAGGATCACGGAGCTCGCCAGGCCGCCGTAGATCGACCACAGGGCGCCGGTGGTCGTGAAGCGCTTCCAGAAGAGGCTGTAGAGGATCGTCGGGAGGTTCGCGGAGGCGGCGACCGCGAAGGCGAGCGCGACCAGTCCGGCCACGTTCATGTCGCGGGCGAAGGCGCCCAGCACGATCGCGACGGCGCCGATGAGCACGGTGGCCCAGCGGGCGGCCCGCATCTCCTCCTGCTCCGTCGCCTTCCCCTTGCGGATGACGTTGGCGTAGATGTCGTGCGCGAAGGAGGACGACGAGGCGAGGGTCAGGCCGGCGACGACGGCGAGGATGGTGGCGAAGGCCACCGCCGAGATGACGGCGAGCAGGACCGCGCCGCCGGTGGTGCCCACTCCGCCGCCGAGGTACTCGGCGAGCTGCGGGGCGGCCGTGTTGCCCGCGGGGTTCTGGGCCTTGATCGCGGCCGGGCCGACCAGGGCGGCGGCGCCGAAGCCGAGCGCGATCGTCATCAGGTAGAAGGCGCCGATGATGCCGATCGCCCAGTTCACCGACTTCCGGGCGGCCTTGGCGGTCGGCACCGTGTAGAAGCGGATCAGGATGTGCGGCAGGCCCGCCGTGCCGAGCACCAGCGCGATGCCGAGCGAGATGAAGTCCAGCTTGGAGGTGCCGCTGGCACCGTACTTGAGGCCGGGCTCCAGGAACGCCGTGCCCTTGCCGCTCTGCTGCGCCGCGGTGCCGAGCAGGTCGGAGATGTTGAAGTGGAACTTCAGCAGCACCAGGAAGGTCATGAGCAGCGCGCCCGCGATGAGGAGCACCGCCTTGACCATCTGGACCCAGGTGGTGCCCTTCATGCCGCCGATGGTCACGTACACGATCATCAGCACGCCGACCAGGGCCACGATGAGGATCTTGCCCGCGTCGCTGGTGATGCCGAGCAGCAGTGAGACGAGGACGCCGGCGCCGGCCATCTGGGCGAGCAGGTAGAAGATCGACACGACGATCGTGGAGGTGCCGGCGGCGGTCCGGACGGGACGCTGCCGCATGCGGTACGCGAGGACGTCTCCCATCGTGTAGCGGCCGGAGTTGCGCAGCGGCTCGGCGACCAGGAGCAGCGCGACCAGCCAGGCGACGAGGAAGCCGATCGAGTACAGGAAGCCGTCGTAGCCGAAGAGGGCGATGGCGCCCGCGATGCCGAGGAAGGAGGCGGCGGACATGTAGTCGCCGGAGACCGCGAGGCCGTTCTGGAAGGCGGTGAACTGCCGTCCGCCGGCGTAGAAGTCGGAGGCGCTCCTGGTCTGCCGGCCGGCCCACACGGTGATGCCGAGGGTCGCGGCGACGAACACCGCGAACAGGGTGATGATCAGGGGCCGGTGCTCGGTGGAGGCGGCGGCGAGCACGGCGTGCGCAGCGGGTGCCGGGTGGCTCATGCGTCGGCCTCCGTACGAGTCTCCGGGTGGGCTTCCAGGCGGGACTTGATGGCCTCGGCCTTCGGGTCGAGCCGGGCGGCGGCGTGCCGCGAGTAGAGCCAGGCGATGAGGAACGTGGTGGCGAACTGGCCGAGGCCGAGGACCAGGGCGACGTTGACGTTGCCGAAGAGCTTGGTGCCCATGAAGCCGCCCGCGTAGTTGGAGAGCAGCACGTAGAGCAGGTACCAGGCGATGAAGGCGATCGTGAGGGGGAAGGCGAAGGAGCGGTAGGTGCTGCGGAGTTCGCCGAACTCCTGGCTCTCCTGGACCTCGACGAACTGTTCCGTGGTGGGCTGGGCGGGACCGCTGTCGGTCCCGCTTCCGTTACTCGGCGGCGGCGGTGCTTCGGTAGCCACGGACTCTCCTCGTGACGCGGGGGCGGACGGCTTGGTCAAGGGGGCCTCACCAGGGGTGCGGAGACAAGGGTTCCGATCGGGACCCCTCCCCTGCACAACGGCACGGGACGCGGCGCGAAGTGGTTCAGGCGAGTGGATTTCTTTCGTCGGATCTTCATGAAGTCTTCTCAACTCATTGATGGCCGGGGAAGATCGGCGATAACTTCGCTCGTCATGCACCTGCCCGCGCGCAATCGGCGTCCGGGCAGTACATACGGATGATGTGGAGAACCCATGGCTCATCTGGGATCGCGGCGCGGCCGAGTACTCGCTCTGCCGGTCGGTCTCGCGCTCACGGCCTCGCTCGGCTTCCTGCCCTCGGGCGCCGCCTCCGCCGCGGAGCTGAGCGACGTGCCGACGGCCGCCGTGGCCACGGACGGCCCGATGCTGTCGTACGTCGTCAACGTCGACAACGCCCCCTGGTCGGCCGATGCGGTGCGCAAGGCCATCGCCGCCGCCGGCGGTGAGGTGGTCGTCTCCTACGACCAGATAGGCGTCATAGTCGTCCACTCGCAGAACCCCGAGTTCGCGAAGACCATCCGCCAGGTGCGTGGTGTGGTGTCGGCGGGCGCGACCCGTACGGCCCCGTTGAAGGCCGCGGCCGACGACTCCCTCGACGAGGCCGACCAGGCGCTGACCCCGGCCGAGATCAAGGCCGCCGAGGCGGCCGCCACGGACGGCCAGGACCCGTTCGAGCCGCTGCAGTGGGACATGCCGGCCATGAAGGCGGACAAGGCCCACGAGATCACCCTCGGCAGCCGGAACGTGACCGTCGGCATCATCGACACCGGTGTGGACGACACCCACCCGGACCTGGCGCCGAACTTCGACGCCGCCGCCTCCGCCAACTGTGTGAGCGGCAAGGCCGACACGACTCCCGGCTCGTGGCGTCCCCGGAAGGGCGAGAGCGACCACGGCACGCACGTGGCGGGCACCATCGGCGCCGCCAAGAACGGCATCGGCATCACCGGTGTCGCGCCGGGCGTGAAGCTCGCCGGCATCAAGGTGGCGACCCCGGACGGCTTCTTCTACACCGAGGCCGTGGTCTGCGGCTTCGTGTGGGCGGCCGAGCACGGCATCGACGTCACCAACAACAGCTACTACACCGACCCGTGGATGTTCGCCTGCAAGAACGACGAGGACCAGAAGGCCCTCATCGAGGCGGTCACCCGCGCGACCCGCTACGCGGAGCGCAGGGGCACGGTCAGCGTGGCGGCGGCCGGCAACTCGAAGTTCGACCTGGCGGCCGACGCGATCACCGACACCACCAGCCCGAACGACACCACCGCGGCCACCCGGACCATCGACCCGAAGGAGTGCTTCGACTACCCGTCGATGCTGCCGGGCGTGGTGACGGTCTCCGCGACCGGCGCCAAGGGCCTGAAGGCGTCCTACTCCAACTACGGTTACGACGTCATCGACGTGGCGGCGCCGGGCGGCGACAAGACCGAGTGGCAGACCCCGGACGCCCCGGCGGTCAACGGCCGCATCCTGTCGACCACGGTCGACGGCGGCTACAACTACAAGGCCGGCACCTCGATGGCCTCGCCGCACGTGGCGGGCGTCCTCGCGCTGCTGAAGTCGACGCACCCGAACGCCAGCCCGGCGGCCCTGAAGGCGCTGCTGTACGCGCAGGCGGACGAGCACGCGTGCACCGACCCGTACGACATCAACGGCGACGGCACCGTCGACGCGGTGTGCAAGACCGGCGCCGACAAGAAGAACGGCTTCTACGGGGCCGGCATCGCGGACGCGCTCGCCGCGGTCCGCAAGTGATCTCGTAGCTCTTCCTCGAACCGCCCGTGGCACTCAGTGCCACGGGCGGTTCTACTGTGTCCTCATGGACAACACAGTGCACACGGGTACGGAGTTGTTGTGGTCGGCCCTGGGCGGCGATCCCGCCCTGCTCGACCGGGTGGCGTACGGCGGCCCCGCGGGGCTGCTCGGGGCCCGGCTGCCGGTGATGGACCTGGCCCGGGCGGCGGTCGCGGTGGCGGGGCTCGCGGCGGTGGAGCACGCGGGGGCCGCGGGACGGGTGCGGGTCGACGACGGGGCGGTGGCCACGGCCTTCGTCAGCGAGCGGCATCTGCGGGTGGACGGGCGGGCGCCGGTGAACTTCGCGCCGCTGTCCCGGTTCTGGCGGGCGGCCGACGGCTGGGTGCGTACGCATGCGAACTACCCGCACCACAAGGCGGCGTTGCTGGCGGCGTTGGATCCGGGATCCGACTCGGTGGAGGATGTGGCCGCCGCGATCGGCGAACGGAAGGCCGTCGAGGTCGAGACCGCGGTGTACGGGGCCGGCGGCCTCGCGGTCGCGCTGCGCACGCCTGAGGAGTGGGCCGCGCACGAGCAGGGCCGGGAGGTGGCCGCGCGCCCGCTGCTGACCCGGGAGCGCCTCGACGAGGCGGCGCCGCGGCGAGGTACGGCCGGCCGGGGTGCGGGCGGCGGGCGTGCGGGCGGGTCCGAGGGGCGCCCGCTGCGGGTGCTCGACCTGACCCGGGTGATCGCGGGCCCGGTGGCGACCCGGACGCTCGCGCTGCTCGGCGCGGACGTGCTGCGGATCGACCCGCCGGGCAACCCCGAACTGCCGGACCAGCACGCCGACACGGGCGTCGGCAAACGGACGGCGGCCCTGGACCTGGACCGGCCGTCCGACCGGCGCACCTTCGACGAGCTCCTCGACGCGGCCGACGTGCTGGTGACCGGCTACCGGCCCGGCGCCCTCGACCGCTTCGACCTGCACCGGCCGGGCCTGGTGGTGGCCCGGCTCTCCGCCTGGGGCGACTACGGGCCCTGGGGCGGGCGGCGCGGCTTCGACAGCCTGGTGCAGGTGGCTACGGGCATCGCCGCCGTGGAGGGCTCGCCGGACCGGCCGGGCGCGCTCCCGGCGCAGGCCCTGGACCACGGGACCGGCTATCTGCTGGCCGCCGCCGTGCTGCGCTCGCTGACCGAGCAGCGCGAGCAGGGCGGCACCCGGCTCGTACGGCTCGCGCTCGCGCAGACCGGCCACTGGCTGACGCACGTCCTGCCCGGCTACGACCCCGAGGACCACCTCACGGAGACGGACGGCCCGCTCGGGCGGCTGCGGCACGCGCTGTCACCCGTCTCGTACGAGGGCGGCCCGACGGGCTGGTCGCGCCCGCCGGGCGTCGCGGGGGCCGACGCCCCCGTGTGGCTCGGGGCCTGAACCACGGCCTGGACTACGGCTTGACGAGGACCTTCAGGGCGGTGCGCTCGTCCATCGCCTTGTAGCCCGCGGGGACGCCGTCGAGGCCCACGGTCAGGTCGAAGACCGGGGACGGGTCGACGGTGCCGTCGAGGACGTCCGGGAGCAGCTCGGGAATGTAGGCGCGGACGGGGGCGACGCCGCCGCGCAGGGCGATGTTCCGGTCGAACATGACGGAGAGGTCGAGGCCGGTGCCGGAGCCGTGCGGGACGCCGACGTAGCCGATGGCGCCGCCGTCGCGGGTGATGTTCACGGCGGTGCGCATGGACTGCTCGGTGCCGACGGCCTCGATGACGGCGTGGGCGCCCTGGCCGCCGGTGAGCTCGCGCACGGCGGCCTCGGCGGCCTCGCCGCGCTCGGCGACGACGTCGGTGGCGCCGAAGGCGCGGGCGATGTCGGTGCGGGCGGTGTGCCGGCCGAGCGCGATGATCCGCTCGGCGCCGAGCCGCTTGGCGGCGAGCACACCGCACAGGCCGACCGCGCCGTCGCCGACGACGGCGACGGTGGCGCCCTTGCGCACGCCGGCGCCGAGGGCCGCGTGGTGGCCGGTGCCCAGCACGTCGGAGAGCGCCAGGAGCGCGGTGAGCAGGTGGTCGTCGGAGGCGGCGTCGGCGGGCAGCTTGACGAGGGTGCCGTCGGCGTGCGGGACGCGGACGGCCTCGCCCTGGCCGCCGTCGGAGCCGACCGAGCCCCAGAAGCCGCCGTTGGGGCAGGAGGTCTGGAGGCCCTCGGCGCAGTAGTCGCAGCTGCCGTCGGACCAGACGAACGGGGCGACGACGAGGTCGCCCTTGGCGAAGCCGCGGACCTCGGCGCCCGCCTCCTCGACGATCCCGAGGAACTCGTGGCCGATCCGCTGGCCGGGCTGCCGGGCGGACTCGCCGCGGTAGGCCCACAGGTCGCTGCCGCAGATGCAGGCGCGGACCACGCGGACGACGACGTCGGTCGGGCTCTGGATGACGGGGTCGGGCACCTCCTCCACGCGCATGTCGAAGGGGGCGTGGATGGTGGTGGCGCGCATGACGGACGTTCCTTGCCTCAGGTGCTGCTGGTGCTGCTGGTGCTGCTTTCCAGTGTTGTACGACGTTCACCGTACATCGCGCGCGGGGTTCCGTACGTGAGGAGGCGCTCCCCAGGGGTGTCTAGACGCCCGCCGCGCCGAGCAGTGACCCCGCCGCGTACGTCACCGCCATCGCCAGCGCGCCGCCGCCGACGTTGCGCGCGACGGCCCGGCCGGCCGGGGCGTCGCCGAGGCGGGCGGACCACCAGCCGGTGAGGGTGAGGGCGGCGAGGACGGAGACGACCGTGACCCAGAGGCGGTGGGCGGACGGCGGCAGGACGATCGCGAGGAGCGGGAGCAGGGCGCCGGCGGTGAAGGCGAGGAAGCTGGCGCCGGCCGCGTGCCAGGGGTTGGTGAGGTCGTCCGGGTCGATGCCGAGCTCCACGCGCGCGTGCGCGCGCAGGGCGTCGCGTTCGGTGAGCTGGACGGCGGCCTCGCGGGCCACGTCGGGGGTCAGGCCGCGGCGGGCGAGCAGGTCGGTGAGTTCGGCGAGTTCGGCCTCGGGCTGTTCGCGCAGTTCGCGGCGTTCCTTGGCGAGGGCGGCCTTCTCGGAGTCGCGCTGGGTGGAGACGGAGACGTACTCCCCCGCCGCCATCGACATCGAGCCGGCGAGGAGGCCCGCGAGCCCCGCCGTGAGCAGGGCGTCGCGGGACTCGGTGGCGCCGGCCACGCCGACGACGAGGCCCGCGGTGGAGACGACTCCGTCGTTGGCTCCGAGCACGGCGGCCCGGAGCCAGTTGAGCCGGGAGCCGAGGCCGGCGGCGTGGGCCTCGTCGTGTACGGGAGCTTCGGTCACCCCTGGAGGGTCGCACCCGGCCGGTCACCAGACGCGTACCGACCCGCCCTTCGCGAAGGCCGGGCTGGTGGCGCCGGCCGGGACCTCGGTGAGCGGTGCGGCGATCTCCTCGACGGTCGGGCCATGGACGGCGGCGAGGGTGTCGAGGTACGCGAGGTCGAAGCCGTAGACGCGGGCCGCGTTGCCGCCGACCATCGCGGCGACCTCCTCCCGGGGCAGGCCGGCGTAGGCGATCCGCAGGCCCTCGCGGGAGTAGGGGGTGGTGCCCTCGTCGTGCGGGTAGTCGGTGCCCCACATGATCTTGTCGAGGCCGATCTGTTCGCGCAGCGGCACCTCGTGCGGGCGCATGAAGCTCGCGCCGACGAAGCAGTTGTCGCGCCAGACCTCGCTCGGACCCTTGCTCTCGCCCATGGACTCGGCGAGGCCGGTGCCGAACTTGGACTCCGCGGTCGAGGCCGTGGCCCCGGCCGCGACGAGCCGGTCGTGGTAGTAGTCCAGCATCCGCAGGACACCGGGGATCCAGCCCGAGCCCTGCTCGGTGAGCACCAGTCTGAGCCCCGGGTGGCGCCGGAACGCGCCGCCGAAGATCAGGTGCCACAGCGCCCGGTGCGAGAACCAGGTGGTCTCCACCATGAACACCGCCCGGGCGGCCGGTTCGTCGCCGAGCGGCGGCGAGGCGGAGCCGCCGTGATGGTTGACCGGCACGCCGAGCTCGGCGCAGACCGCCCAGATCGGGTCGTAGACCGCGGAGTACAGCTCCGGGACCGGCGAGCCGGGCGGGACGCCGGGCAGCAGGATGCCGCCGGTGAGCCCGGCCTCGCGGGTGCGGCGGATCTCGGCGACGGCCGCGTCGACGTCGTTGAGCAGGATCTGCGCCACGCCCGCCCGCCGGCCCGGCGCGTCCGCGCAGAAGTCGGCGAGCCAGCGGTTGTGCGCCTGGAGCCCGGCCCAGCGGCGCTCGTACTCGGCCCGGGTGGGCGGCTGGGCCATCAGCGACGCCTTGGGGAAGAACGGCGGGATGGTGTTGGGGAAGACGACCTCGGCGACGACGCCGTCCGCCTCCAGCTCGCTCAGCCGGCGCTTCGAGTTCCAGTTGCGGTCGGCGGTGTCGGCGAGCAGGTCCTCGTACGGGTTGACGTAGGTGGCCGCCCAGGCGTCGAAGTCGTCGTGGTGCCTCTTCTCCAGGTACGGCTTGTAGTCGAGGAGGTCGGCGCCGGCGTGGCAGTCGGCGGAGATGACGGTGTAGCGGTCGGTCACGGGTTCACGGTCGGTCATGGGTTCACGGTCGGTCACGGGTTCACCCCCAGTGCCGGGAAGTCGTGGTCGGTGAGCCAGTGCCGGCCGACCTCGCGGGAGCGGGCCCAGGAGGCCTCGACGGCGGCCTGGTCGGCGCTCTGGCCGAGGTCGGCGGGGGTGGGGCCGATGCGCTTGGATATCGGATCCAGTTTCTGGACATCGAATCCGAAGACCTCCGCCGCGGCGAGCCCGAGCATCCGCCGCGTCTCCGCCACCGGGATGTCGTGGAAGGTGTTCCGCAGCCACGCCCGGGTGTTCGGCCAGGTGCCCTCCGGGTGCGGGAAGTCGGAGCCCCACAGGATGTTGTCGACGCCGATCTCGTAGCGCTGCGCCAGCTCCCGCCGCTTGGTGTTGGTCGCGCAGATGAACACCTGCCGGTCCAGGTACTCGCTCGGCGGCCGCTTCAGCTCCGCGAACGGGGACAGCTTCTTGCCGCCGTGCGCGCCCAGATAGAGCCGGTCCATGAACCACAGCAGGTTCGGCAGCCACCAGCAGCCGGACTCGGCGATCCCGAAGCGCAGCCCCGGGTGCCGCTCGAACACCCCGGACCAGAGCAGGAACCACAGCGGCCGGGACGGCCACCACGTCACCTCGGAGACGTAGATCCCGAGGTGGTCGCCGTACTCCTGGCGCGGCGCCGCGCCCGAGTGGGTGACCACCGGCATCCCGGTCTCGGCGGCGGCCGCCCACACCGGGTCGTAACGCCGGTCGTGGTAGGGCGGCTTGTCCACCCACATGGACGGGATCATCAGCGCGCCGAGCCCGGACTCCCTGGCCCGGTGGATCTCGGCGACCACCTCGGCCGGCTCGGCGGTGACGGGCAGCAGCGCCACCCCGCAGTGCCGGGCCGGGTTCTGCGACACGAAGTCGGCGAGCCAGCGGTTGTGCGCCCGCGCGCCCGCCATGCCGAGCTCCGGGTCCTGGTCGCCGGAGAGCCCGAGACCGACGCCGAAGGGCGCGGCGGTCTGGCTGTCGACGGCGTCCGCGTCCGGGAAGACGACCTCGGCGGCCACCCCGTCGCCGTCGAGCTCCTTCATCCGCTGCGCCGCGTCCCAGCCGCCGCGCAGTCCCTCCTCGTGGTCGCTGAACCACTTGTTCGCGAAGTCCTCGTTGCGCACCCCGAGCCGGGTCATGGCCTCGCGGCGGGCGTCGCGCCCGGCGAGGAAGTCGTCGAAGGCGCGGTGGAAGCGGGAGTCGAGATAGGGCCGGTACCGCTCGGTCGGCAGCCCGGCGTGACAGTCGGACGAGATGATCAGATACGGGTCCTCATGGCGCTCGTTGGTCATGGCGAAGCCCCTCAGTCGAGGATGAAGCTCTCCAGGTACGACGGGTTGGCGCGGTCGAGCATCGACTGCGAACGCGCCCTGATCTGCCGGTCGCTGTGCTCGCTCGCCGGGAGCATCCAGAACCGGTCGGCCCTGATCCCGTCGACGACGTGTCCGGCGACCTCCTCCACCGGCGTGAAGGCGACCTCGTGCCCGGCCTCCTTCATCGCGGCCTCCCACTGGTCGAGGCTGCGGTACGGGGTCCTGCGCGGCCGCTGCTTGGCGTACCGCTCGGGCCGGTTGCGGTGCGACTCCCACAGTCCGGTGCGCAGCATGTGCGGCCCGGGGAAGAGCACGGAGGCGCCGACCCGCGCCCGCTCCGCCCTCAGGTGGGCGTAGAGCGACTCGGTCATGGTGACGACGGCGGACTTGGTGACGGCGTAGACGGAGGCGGTGGGCAGCGGGGCGATGCCGCCGTCGCCGGAGGAGGTGTTGACGACGTGGCCGGGCTCGCCGCCCGCGAGCATCCGCGGCACGAAGGCCTGGATGCCGTGGAAGACGCCCCACACGTTGACCGCGAAGGCCCACTTCCAGTCGTTCGGCTCGTGCTCCCACATGCGGCCCTCGGCCCCGGAGCCCACGCCCGCGTTGTTGCACAGCACATGGACGGCGCCGAAGGTCTCGTACGCGGCGTCGGCGAAGGCCCGCACGGAGCCGGGGTCGCTGACGTCCACGGTACGGGCGAGGATCTGCGCCCCGCCCGCCATCAGCTCCTCGGCGGCCTTGGCCAGCGGCGCCTCCTCGACGTCGCCGAGGACGACCGCGAGGCCCTCGGCGGCGAAGCGGCGGGCCATGGCAAGTCCGATGCCACTGGCGGCGCCGGTGACGACGGCGACCTGTCCCTCGCGCAGTTCCATCAGACGCGCCCCTTTACGGAGCCCTGCGGCACGGAGCCCTCGGGCGGCGCGTCGAGCGCCTGCTGCGGGTCGTCGTACCGCTGGTGGAGGTACGGCAACAGGGCCTCGGCGGCGACCCGTTCGACGACCCGGCCCCGCTGGTCGGTGGTCTTCTCGCCGATGGTGATCTCGACGAGCCGGCGCACCGGCAGGTCGGCGACGGGGTCGAACATGGACTCGCGCAGGACGACGTCGCCGGTGACCCGCTCCAGCTTCCGCACCTTCTCGTTGCGCAGGCAGTGGACGAGGACGGGGTCGCCGTCGAAGCCCGAGCCGTCGACCGCCGGCAGGAACTTGAAGTAGAAGTCGGTCTTCTCGGTCGGCTCGGGCAGCGGCAGCGCGCCGGAGACCGCGCCGCGCACCTCGACGAAGGCGATGCCGTGCCGGGCCAGGGAGGCGTGGACGACCAGGCCGTCGCGTTCGACGACGACCTCGCCGAGCTTCTTCGGCTCGCCGAAGACCTCGCGGCCGCCGGTCAGGGCGCGCTCGTGGGTCATCGGCATGACCAGCGGATACCAGCCCTCGGTGGCGCCGTGGGCGGCGGCGACGGCGACAGAGCCGGCGCCCAGCGGATAGCCGGGCAGGTCGACCTTGCTGATGTTCGCGCGGACCAGCGGGCGCGCGGTGGGCTTCAGCGGCGGCGGCAGGACGGCCGCCACCACGTCCGGGTCGGTCTCCCAGACGGCGACGACCCCGGTCGACCAGATGTCGGGGAGCCCGGCGCTCTTCTCGCGCGTCGCGGCGAGCTCCGCCGCGCTGCGCGCCCCGTACCGTACTCGTGCCATGACGTACCACCCTTCGGGAATGCGGGAAGGTATCGGCCCTGTAACACAGTTACACCGGCCACCCCGACGGGTAAAGAGGCGTGACACACACGGGAGTTGGGGGAGCTGATCGGATGGCACGCAGTGCGTTGACCCGCGACGAGGTCCTGGACACGGCCGCCGCCCTGGTCAGGGAGCACGGCCCCGAGGCCCTCACCATGCGCCGCCTCGCCGCCGAACTCGGCACCGCCGTCACCTCGATCTACTGGCACGTCGGCAACCGCGAGTCGCTCCTCGACGCCCTCGTCGAACGGACCGTCGCCGACCTCGGCACCCTCCGCCCGCGCGGCGCCGGCCCGGCCGAGCGGATCGTCTCGGTCGCCCTGCTGCTGCGCCGCGCCCTGCGCGAGCGCCCGCACCTGGTCGCCCTGGTCCACGAACGCGGCCTCACGGAACGCATGTTCCTGCCCGCCCAGCGCGCCCTCGTCCACGAGGCCCACGCCGCCGGCCTGCGCGGCCGCCGCGCCGCCGAACTCGTCCGCGCGGTCCAGTTCCAGGTCGTCGGCCACGTCCTCGTCGAACGCAACCGCGAGCGCGCGCCCGCCCAGTCCCCCGCCGAGACCGAGCTGTGGGCGGACGACGCGGCCGTCACCGGCACCGCGGAGGCGGACCCGGGCCTCGCCCGCGCGCTCGCCGCGCCGATCGACACGGAGGCGCTGTTCGGGACGGCGGTACGGGCGCTGGTGGCCGGGCTGCTGGCGCCGCCGACCGGATGAGCCCCTCCTCGTCCCGGCCTCCGGTGACGGGTTCCGGACACAAAAGGGACACCGGGGGCCGGGCTGTCAGTGCGGGCCCGTATTCTCAGTGACCATGCTCGACGACCGTACGACAGCAGCGACGTGGCCGGCCGCCTACCCACAGGGGTACGCGGTCGTCGACGTGGAGACCACCGGCCTCGCCCGCGACGACCGGATAGTGTCGGCTGCCGTCTACCGGCTGGACGCGCAGGGGAACGTGGAGGACCACTGGTACACCCTGGTCAACCCCGAGCGTGATCCGGGGCCGGTGTGGATCCACGGGCTGACCAGCGACGTGCTGGCCGGTGCGCCGCTCTTCCCGGAGATCGCCGAGGAGTTCTCGGCCCGGCTCGACGGCCGGGTGCTCGTCGCGCACAACGCCATGTTCGACTGGCAGATGATCGCCCGTGAGTACGCGCGCGCCGAGGCGACCGCGCCGGTGCGGCAGCGGCTGTGCACGATCGCCCTGTCCAAGGAGCTGTCGCTGCCGCTGCCCAACCACAAGCTGGAGTCGCTGGCCGCGCACTTCGGCGTGGTGCAGCAGCGCGCGCACAACGCGCTCGACGACGCCCGGGTGCTCGCCGAGGCGTTCCGGCCGAGCCTGCACGCGGCCGCCGAGCGGGGCGTACGGCTGCCGCTGCTCGAATGCCGTCCACTGACCGAGTGGGCGTCGGCGCCCGCGCAGCCGCGGATCGGCTACCAGGCGTCGTACCGCACGAACGGCTGGCGCCCCTCGCGGAAGCGGCCCGCGTGCCCGTACCCGAACCCGGGACGGTACGAGTCGGACAAACCACTCAAGCAGGGCATGCGGGTGGCGTTCTCCGGCGACACCTCCATCGACCGCGAGCTCCTGGAGGACCGCACGGTCGAGGCGGGACTGCACGTGGCGTCGAGTGTGTCGAGGCTCACCAGCCTGCTCGTGACCAACGACCCGGACGCGGCCACCTCCAAGACGGTCAAGGCCAAGTCCTTCGGCACGCCGATCGTCGACGAGGCCGCCTACACCCAGCTGCTGCGGGACGTCGCCCCGGCCGACGCGTGACGCCCGCGGGTGACACCCGCCCGTGGCACCCGCCCGTGACGCCGCCCGTGACGCCTGCGGACGAGTGACGGACCGGCGGAAACCGGGCGTGCCGCCCGGTCTTCCGCCGCACGTGGCGCCACCCTGTGGCGCATGGCACGTTGTGAGGTCTGCGGAAACGATTACGGCATGTCCTTCGAGGTGCACGCGCAGGGCGCGGTGCACGTCTTCGACTGCTTCTCCTGCGCCATCCACCGCATGGCGCCCATCTGCGAGCACTGCCGGGTCCAGATCATCGGACAGGGCGTCGAGGTGGAGGGCCACTGGTACTGCGGGGGCCACTGCGCCCGCGCCGAGGGGAAGGTGGGCATCGTCGACAAGGTGGGATGAGCGCCGGCACCGGTCCGCAGGATCCGAGGAAACGGGTCCGAGCCGTCCGACGAAACGATCCTCTGTTCCGGTCGCCCGCGACCGGAACCCCCGCTGCGGTCACCCCGTGGCCCGAGTTGTACGGTCATGGGGTGTACCGCTTCCTGTTGTCCCGGCAGTGGGTGATCCTCACCCTCATCGCCCTCGTGCTCATCCCGGTGATGATCAAGCTGGGCTTCTGGCAGTTCCACCGGCACGAGAGCCGGGTCGCCCAGAACACCCTGATCGCGGACAACCTCAAGGCGCAGCCCGTCCCGGTCGAGCGCCTGACCTCCCCCGGGCACACCGTCCCGCGCGGCGACTTCTGGCGCCAGGTCACCGCCACCGGCACCTTCGACACCGCGCACGAGGTCGTGGTGCGCCGCCGCACCTCCTCCGACGACCGCGTCGGCGTGCACGTCCTGACCCCGCTCGTCCTGCGGGACGGC
This sequence comes from Streptomyces sp. NPDC004788, assembly GCF_053601115.1. Classification (NCBI taxonomy): domain Bacteria; kingdom Bacillati; phylum Actinomycetota; class Actinomycetes; order Kitasatosporales; family Streptomycetaceae; genus Streptomyces; species Streptomyces sp. NPDC004788. The sequence goes on along the minus strand of NZ_JBSGBF010000068.1, from coordinate 2,364 downwards.
AAGGTCGTCATGGTCAACCGCGGCTGGATCCCGGCCGCCGACGACCAGCGGTCCTTCCCCAAGGTGCCGCCGGCACCCAAGGGCGAGATCACCGTCACCGGACGCCTGATGGCCGACGAGACCAGCGGCGCCAGCGGCATCAAGGACCTCAAGGGCCTGCCGGACCGCCAGGTCATGCTGATCAACAGCGCGCAGCAGGCCGCGCTGCTCGGCCGCACGGTCCTCGGCGGCTACATCGAGCAGGCCGCGCCCGAGCCGCCCGGCGGCTCCCCCGAGCTGATCCCCGGGCCCGACCACGACTCGATCGGGCCGCACATGGCCTATGCCGTGCAGTGGTGGCTGTTCGCCGCCGGCGTGCCCGTGGGCTGGGTGATCCTGGCGCGGCGCGAGCGGCGCGACCGGGAGGCCGCGGCCGGGGAGGCCGACGCCACGGCGGGGACACCGGAACCGGCCGCCGCGAGCGCCTGACCCGCGGGGCTCCCGTCTCCTCCTGATTGACCGTCGCCGCTTCCGGGAACAGCCCAAAGCGTGACGCAACGTATCGACGACTACGCCCTCATCGGCGATCTCCAGACCGCCGCGCTCGTCGGCCGCGACGGGTCGATCGACTGGCTGTGTCTGCCCCGCTTCGACTCCGCCGCCTGCTTCGCCGCCCTCCTCGGCGACGAGAACAACGGCCACTGGCGGCTCGCGCCCAAGGGCGCCACGTCCTGCACCAGCCGCCGCTACGCCGAGGACAGCCTGGTCCTGGAGACCACCTGGAAGACCCGTACCGGCGAGGTCAAGGTCGTCGACTTCATGCCGCAGCGCGACAGGGCACCCGACGTCGTCCGCATCGTCGAGGGCGTCAGCGGCAAGGTGGAGATGAGCGCGGCGCTGCGGCTGCGCTTCGACTACGGCTCGATCGTGCCGTGGGTGCGCCGCGCCGACGGCCACCGGGTGGCGGTCGCCGGGCCCGACTCCGTATGGCTGCGCAGCGATCCGCCGGTGAAGACGTGGGGGCAGCAGTTCGCGACCTGCTCCAGCTTCACCGTCGCCGCCGGCGAGAAGGTCGCGTTCGTGCTCACCTGGCACCCCTCCCACGAGCCGCGCCCGGAGCTCGTCGACCCCTTCGAGTCCCTGGAGCAGTCGCTCGCCGACTGGCGCGAGTGGGCCGCCCGCTGCACCTACGAGGGGCCCTACCGGGACGCCGTCGTCCGCTCGCTCATCACCCTCAAGGCGCTGACCTACGCCCCCACCGGCGGCATCGTCGCCGCGCCCACCACCTCCCTGCCCGAGGATCTCGGCGGCGTGCGCAACTGGGACTACCGGGCCTGCTGGCTGCGCGACTCCGCCTTCACCCTCGACGCGCTGCTCGCCACCGGATACGTCGACGAGGCGGCGGCCTGGCGCGACTGGCTGCTGCGCGCGGTGGCCGGCGACCCGGCCGACCTGCAGATCATGTACGGGCCGGCCGGCGAGCGCAGGCTGCCCGAGACGGTGCTGCCCTGGCTGCGCGGCTACGCCGACTCGGCGCCGGTGCGGACCGGGAACGCGGCCGTGGACCAGCTCCAGATCGACGTCTACGGCGAGGTGATGGACTCCCTCTTCCGGGCGCGGGAGGCCGGCATCCCGCCGCGGCGGCACGCGTGGAACCTCCAGCTGAGCCTGCTCGGCTTCCTGGAGTCGACCTGGCGCGAACCCGACGAGGGACTGTGGGAGGTGCGCGGACCGCGCCGTCACTTCGTGCACTCCAAGGTGATGGCCTGGGTGGCGGCCGACCGCGCGGTGCGCACCCTGGAGGCCGACCCGTCGCTGCCGGGCGACGCCGCGCGCTGGCGGACCATGCGGGACGAGATCCACGCGGAGGTGTGCGCGAAGGGCTACGACCCGGAGCGCAACACCTTCACCCAGGCGTACGGCTCGCGCGAGCTGGACGCGGCGACCCTGCTGATCCCCCGGGTGGGCTTCCTGCCGCCGGAGGACCCGCGGGTGGTGGGCACGGTCGACGCGGTGCGGGCGGAGCTGGTGCAGGGCGGTCTGGTGCGCCGCTACTCGACGCCGGGCGCGGAAGCGGGGTCCGGGACGCCGGTGGACGGTCTGCCGGGCGAGGAGGGCACGTTCCTGGTGTGCTCGTTCTGGCTGGCGGACGCGCTGCGGCTCACCGGGCGGGTGAAGGAGGCGCGCGAGCTGTTCGAGCGGCTCGTCGGGCTGTGCAGCGACGTGGGGCTGCTGGCGGAGGAGTACGACCCGGTGGCGGGCCGGCAACTGGGCAACTTCCCCCAGGCGTTCAGCCACATCGGTCTGGTGGGCGCGGCGCTGGCGCTGGCCGCGGAGAGCGCCTCGTAAAGGCGTCGGGGCCCTGCCCGCGGGCGACGCGGGCCG